>CADBPL010000243.1 GCA_902796535.1 Oscillospiraceae bacterium | reverse complement strand
CGTATTATCAAGGACTTTGACGCAGCATGGACGGAAATCCGTCTGTGAAAACCGATTGTGTTTGGCTTCCTGATGCTTCCCAAAAAAACGCAGGCAATACTTGGTGTATTAACGAGTATTTTTGTGAAATATGGCGGAAAATACTCCGTCAAGATGTGCGCCTGCGATTGAATCAGTGGTTACATAATAAGGGGTGTTTGCTTTTGAAAACCGTTATCGAACCGAACGGCAAAAGCGTTCAATATTGGAAAGATTTATGGCGCTACCGTGAGCTGGCGCTGAATTTTGCCAAGCGCGACGTTACCGTGCGCTACAAGCAAACCTTTATCGGTTTTGGCTGGTCAATTATCAACCCCATCCTCAATATGCTGATCATGACCTTCGTTTTCGGCAATCTGGCAGGCTTTAGCGACACGGCCTCCGCCCCCTATCAGGTGATCGTTTACGCCGGTCTGATTCCGTGGACGCTGTTTGCCCGTTCCTTTTCGCTGGCCTCGGGCACCTTTGTGCAAAATGCCGAGCTGATGAAAAAGGTCTATTTCCCCCGGCTGGTTTCGCCCCTCGGCTCCTCCCTCACCTCTCTGATCGACACGGCCATTTCCTTCGGCGTGCTGTTTTTGCTGATGCTGCTGTATCACTACACGCCGTCCATTCGCATTTTGCTCACCCCGTTCATGCTCATTCCCATGATGTTTCTGGGCATGTTCCTCGGGCTGTTTGTTTCCGTTTTCACCATCAAATACCGCGACCTGATCCAGATCGTTCCCTTAATGGTGCAGATCGGCCAATACGCAACGCCTGTCGCCTATTCCATGAACGATATCCAGAGTAAGGTTTCCGAAAAAGCCTCGTTCATTTTTTTGATCAACCCCGCCACGGGCTTTGTCAGCGCCTTCAAATGGTGCGTGATCAAAACCGAGGTTTTTGACTGGCGGTCCTTCCTCGTCAGCATTGCCTGGCTGATCGTGTTTGCCCCGATCGCAACGAAGCTCTTCCAAAAAGCGGAAAGAACCTTCGTCGACCTTGTTTAACAAAGGGAGTGTTTGCCAATGGAACCTGCCATTAAAGTAGAAGGCGTCGGAAAGAAATACATCATCCGGCACAAGAACAACATGAAATATGACAACAACCTGCAGCACCTTGCCGTATTGGCCAGGCAGGTCATGCACCCCATCAAGTCCTCCTCCAAAGAGGATTTCTGGGCGCTCAGGGACGTTAACTTTGAGGTGCAGCCGGGCGAAAGCATCGGGCTGATCGGCAAAAACGGCGCCGGCAAATCCACCATGCTCAAGCTCATTTCGCGCATTACGGAACCGACGACCGGCCGCATTGAGATCAACGGAACGGTCTCCTCCATGCTCGAGGTCGGCACCGGCTTCAACAAGGAACTGACCGGGCGCGAAAACGTCTACCTCAACGGCGCCATTCTGGGTATGCGCCGCTCCGAGATCGACAAAAAATTTGACGCGATCGTCGATTTTTCCGAGATCGATCAGTTCATCGACACCCCCGTCAAGCGCTATTCCAGCGGCATGTTCGTCCGTCTGGCGTTTGCGGTCGCCTCCCATCTGGAGCCTGATATCATGGTCGTGGATGAAGTGCTCGCCGTGGGCGACAGCCGCTTTCAGAAAAAATGTCTGGAGCAGATGGCGCATTCCGCTCAAACCGGCCGCACTGTGCTCTACGTCAGCCACAACATGGCCACCATCCGCCAGCTTTGCAGCCGCACCATCTTTTTGGAAAAAGGGCAGGTCAGCTTCATCGGCAGCGTGGACGAAGGCATCGACCATTATCTGGCCAACGGCGGGGAAAACGAGCTGGTCAAGGATGTGTCCGCCCACCCCGAATACTCCTGGTGCACCAATCAGGCGCGCATCACCAAGCTTGAAATGCTCGACACGACCGATTGCGTTTACGCCTACGACGCGCCCATTCGGTTCCGCATGACGGTCACCGCCCACGCCGACATTGAAAAAGTGACCCTGCGCGTGGACGTTAACGACCGCAACCACGATTATGTGGGCATGAGCTTTTCCGAGCCGATCGGCGACCTGAAAAAGGACTGCACTTACGAAATCGAGTTCGCCATGGCTGACCACCGCCTCGCGCCGGACACCTATGTGGCAACGCTGACGCTTTCCACCGGCAACAATTTCGGCACCTATTCCAGCGTTGACATGCTCTCCCACATCCTGCAGTTCGACGTGCTGGGCCGGGAGATCAACGGCCTGCGTGAAACCTGGATGCCGGGCTACGGCCACGTACATATTCCACCGGTCGAAGCGACCTCTTTCAAAATAATATGAGGAGTAAGAATTATGGAACCAAAAGAACTCATGGAAAACATCGTCAGAATACTCGACGAAAAAAAGGCCAGCGACATTCTCGCCATTGAAACGGCCGACGTCACCATCGTGACCGATTATTTTATCATTGCCTCCGCCACCTCCAACACCCACGTTCGCTCGCTGGCCGACGACGTGGAGGACGGTATGTCGAAGCTCGGCGTAGAGCCGGATCACATTGAAGGCAAGGCAACCGGCTGGATCCTGCTGGACTATTCCTCTGTGGTCGTTCACGTGTTCCAAACCGAAACGCGTGAATACTACAATCTGGAGCGCCTTTGGGCGGATGCACCGCGCGTGGATCTGTCTCACCTGCTGCACGAATAAAGAAAAACAAATTAACTGAGAAAGGAACGATACCGCGCGCAAAGCGTTTTGCTTTGCCGCAAGCACCGTATCGCTGGGCGAAAGAATTATGGCAAACAACTATGATTTTCACGCGATCGAGAAAAAATGGCAGGACAAATGGGAAGAAACCGGCGTGTTCCACGCCAAACAGGATTTTACCCTGCCCAAATATTACTGCCTCGTCGAGTTCCCCTATCCCTCCGGTCAGGGGCTTCACGTCGGCCATCCCCGCTCCTACACGGCGCTGGACATCATCGCCCGCAAAAAGCGCCTGGAGGGCTACAATGTGCTCTACCCCATGGGGTGGGACGCCTTCGGTCTGCCGACGGAAAACTACGCCATCAAGAACCACATTCACCCCGAGATCGTCACGCGCGACAACGTGGCGCATTTCAAGCAGCAGCTGCAGAGCCTCGGCTTTTCGTTTGACTGGAGCCGCGAGGTCAACACCACCGACCCAAGCTATTATAAATGGACGCAGTGGATCTTTTTGCAGCTGTTCAAAAAGGGACTTGCCTATAAAAAAGAAATGGCGGTCAACTGGTGCACCTCGTGCAAATGCGTGCTGGCCAACGAAGAAGTGGTCAACGGCGTTTGCGAACGCTGCGGCAGCGAGGTCGTCCGCAAGGTCAAGAGCCAGTGGATGCTGAAGATCACGGAATACGCGCAGCGGCTGGTCGACGACCTCGATTCGCTCAACTTCATTGAGCGCGTCAAGCTGCAGCAGCGCAACTGGATCGGCCGTTCCACCGGCGCCGAGGTTGATTTCACCTCCACCTGCGGCGATAAGATCACCGTTTACACCACGCGCCCCGACACGCTGTTCGGCGCGACCTACATGGTCTTTGCGCCCGAGCACCCCTATGTGGAGCAGTGGATCAAAGAGGGCAAGCTGACCAATGTGGATGAGATCCGCGCCTATCAGGAGGCCAGCGCGAGAAAATCCGATTTTGAACGCAGCGAGGTCAACAAGGATAAAACCGGCGTTCGCCTGCAGGGCGTTGCCGCGATCAATCCCGTAAACGACACGGAAATACCGATCTTTATCTCCGATTATGTGCTGGTTTCTTACGGCACCGGCGCCATCATGGCCGTTCCCGCGCACGACACGCGCGACTGGGAATTTGCCAACGCCTTCGGCCTGCCGAAGATCGAGGTGGTGCAGGGCGGCGACATTGAAAAAGAGGCGTTCACCGACTGCGCGACCGGCGTAATGGTCAATTCCGGCTTCCTCACCGGGCTTTCGGTGGAAGAAGCCAAGGGGAAGATCACCGAATGGCTCACCGAACAGGGCAAGGGTCACCAGAAGGTCAACTTCAAGCTGCGCGACTGGGTCTTCTCCCGTCAGCGCTACTGGGGCGAACCGATCCCGCTGGTCTACTGTGAGAAATGCGGCTGGGTGCCGCTGGACGAAAGCGAGCTGCCGCTGCGCCTGCCGGAGGTTGACAGCTACGAGCCGACCGACGACGGCGAATCCCCGCTGGCAAAGATGACCGACTGGGTCAACACCACCTGCCCGCACTGCGGCGGCAAGGCCAGGCGCGAAACCGACACCATGCCTCAATGGGCCGGCTCGAGCTGGTATTTCCTGCGCTACTGCGACCCGCACAACGACGATGCGCTCGCCTCCAAAGAGGCGCTGGCCTACTGGACGCCTGTGGATTGGTATAACGGCGGCATGGAACACACCACGCTGCATTTGCTTTACAGCCGCTTCTGGCATAAATTCCTTTACGATATCGGCGTTGTGCCCACGGCGGAGCCCTATCAGAAGCGCACCAGCCACGGCATGATCCTGGGCGAAAACGGCGAAAAAATGTCGAAATCCCGCGGCAACGTCGTCAACCCGGACGAGATCGTGAATGAGTTCGGCGCCGACACCATGCGCCTGTACGAAATGTTCATCGGCGACTTTGAAAAAGCCGCCCCGTGGAATTCCGCGAGCATCAAGGGCTGCAAGCGCTTCCTTGACCGCGCCTGGGGGCTGCAGGATCTGCTGACCGACGGCGACGCTTACCGCCCCGAAACCGACAGCCTGATGCACAAGACCATCAAAAAGGTCACGGGCGATATCGACGCGCTCAAGGCCAACACCGCCATTGCCGCGATGATGTCCCTGCTCAACAAGTTCTATGAGCTGGGCAGTGTGAACAAAGCGGAGCTGAAAACGTTCCTGCTGCTGCTCAATCCGTTTGCACCGCACCTGACCGAAGAAATGTGGTGCGTGCTCGGCTTCGGCGGCACGGTGACCGACCAGAAGTGGCCG
>CADBPL010000242.1 GCA_902796535.1 Oscillospiraceae bacterium | reverse complement strand
GCGCAGCAGCCCCGTGCCCTTGTCCTCGTCATACGGGCGAATTTTGAAAGAGGGCAGGAGGGAGCGGATGGTGCCGATGATGGCGTCGGCCTTTTCGTTTTCGATCAGGCAGCTTTCCACGTTCACGATGCGGTGGCTGCTGCTCTGGTAAACGCCCGCCACGATCTTGCCCGAGCGGGTCGTGCCGAAGGCGGCCTGCACCTTGCAGCGGTAGTGCGTCGGGTCGTCCATGCCTTGGATGCGGTCGAGCTTGCCAAAGCCGCCCAGGAGCTTTCCGACCAGCGCCTGTTTGTATTTGAGCTGGCGGTCATAGTCCATGTTTTGCAGCTGGCAGCCGCCGCATTTTTTGCTCAGCGGGCAGGGGGTGTTTTTCATGCTGTCACGTTCCGATCTGTTAAGGCGCGCGCTGCCTTAACGGTAGTCTGAGCGCCTCGATCAGTCGGGGCTCCAGGGGCTGTCCGTGTTATACTTGGCTGTTGTGATGTAGGCGACGGTCAGCTTTTCGATCCGGCGGCACTGCTGGACGGCGCGGTCATAATCTTCCTTGGCCATCAGCTTCGCGTCAAAGAAGACGTCAAGCCAGTAATGCGTTTCATTGACGTCCTTCAACGCTCTTTGCAAACAGTTGATGTACTCCGCTTTGTCGGGCGCGTTATGCGCTTCATGAACGCTCGCGCCGATATTCGTGCCGCTGCGAAGCAGCTGATTGACCACGGCGGTCGCCTTGCCGCGTTTCCACAAGGCGTCGCACAGATAGATCATGTTGACGGCGAACGTTTTGGACAGGGTCATTAACCGGTTTTCAGCCATGGTATCTATTCTCCTTTTAATTGATTCCAAGCAGCCGCCGGGCGTTCCCGCCCAGCACGGCGTCGATCTGCTCCTGCGTCAGCGGCAGGGAGCGGATGACGGCAATTTCTTCTTTGCCGTTGCTCCACGGGGAATCCGAGGCGAACAGCACCTTGTCGGCGCCGTGGTTTCGGATCACGCGCGTCAGGCGCTCGGCGCCGTAGAATGAGGTGCCCATCGAGGTGTCAAAATAAACGTCTTTGCCCACCAGATAACGCTCCACGTCGTCCCACTGCGCGTGGCCGCCCAGATGGGCGAGCACCATCACGCCGCCCTGCATCTGCCGCAGCGCCTCGGCAAAGCGCGCGGGGCTGGTGTGGAACGGGGGCGGTGTGCCGGGGTCGTAGCCGGCGTGGTGCAGCACGATCAGCCCCCGGGAAAAGGCGTAGTCGTACAGGCGCAGCATCCGCGGTTCGTCGGGATAAAACAGTTGGTATTCCGCGTGGAATTTCAGTCCCTTCAGGCCCAGCGCAGCGATCCGGTCGATCTCGCTTTTATAGTCCTGCGTATCCGGGTGGATCGAACCGAACGCGACCACGCGGTCATCCGCCGCGCCGGCGGCCCACTCGTTCATGGTCTTGTTCTGGCTCGGCTTGGTGGCAATGGGCTGAATGACGCACTTGTCAATGCCGTATTCCTCCATGGCGCGCACCAGACCGGCCTTGGTCATATCGTGAACCGGCTGATAGTTGTTGCCGAATTTCTCGGTGTTTTTGATCAGCGTCTCCCGGGCGCGGTCGGCCAGCGCGTCGGGGAAAATATGGGCGTGAAAATCAATAATCATAGGCTTTCTTCCTTGCTTACGGTTTTTCCGCAGCCGCGGAAAGGGTGACGTTCATTTCATACCGCTTGAACGGGCGCATGACATACGGCTCGCGCAGGTGCGCCACGCCGGGCAGGTCGCCGCCCACGCCGCAGGAGCGGGCGTCAAGGTTGACGGAAATGTAGTTATCGTTTTGCAGTTCATACAGGTGCTTGGCTTTTTCAAGCTTTTCCTGGCTGTACTGTCTGGCGTTGAATTCAAACGTGCAGTCGGGTGCTGCCTGCACCAGAAGCCCGGCGTTTTCCTCATCCGTCAGGCTCAGCGCGCGCACGTCCACGCGCTGCCCGTTTTCCTGCGGGCGCATATAGCGGTGCTCCAGCCCCTTGATGTCGGCGCGGTGCAGCCCCAGCGCGGCGCCGGTTTTGCGGTCGCAATAGCATTCCTGCGGGCCGCGGCCGTACCATTCGGCGTTGGCCAGCTCCTTCGGCACGCCGAAACGCAGGCCGACCTTGATCATTTGCAGGAACAGGCTCCGGCTGCGGTGCGTGATCTTCACCGTTCCGTTGGCGGAAATGGTGTAGATGGTTTTGACGCCGCAGGCAAACGGCGCGAACCAGCCCACCGTGACCCGGCAGGTGGCGTCGTCGAGCATTTTGACGCGGAATGAGGACGGCTTCACGGCTTTGGAGGCGAATCTCCAGCGGTATTTCGGGTGCAGGAATTTCAGCTGCGGCACAAAGTTGAGGTAACCGATGTCGTTATCGGTCAGCGCACGGAAAAAGTTGGGGCGCATGCCCTGCTCGGGGTAAAGGATCTCGCGGCCGCCCAGCACGAGAGAGGCGAGGATGCCATGGCGGAATTCCGCGTTGATTTTGCTCGATTTCGCCGTGAGATGGCGGCCGGTGTGAATCACGTCCAGCGCTTCGGTCGGGGCGGCTTTTTCTTCCGGCTGCGCCTGGCGGATGACAAATTGCTCAAAGGCCATTTCAAAGCCTCTGTCCGCCCACGAGGTGTCGCTGCCCAGATGCCAGGTGAGCGTGAGCACCATTTCGCCCTTGGGCAGGTTTTTCAGGTCGTAGGGAACGGTCACTTCCGCGCTGGATTCCGGTTCGATGGCAATGGTGCGCAGCGTGCCCTCCTGCCAAAGCCTGCCGTTTTCGGTCAGCGCCCAGTCGAGCGTGTAGCGGCTGTGGTTGAGGAAATGATGCTTGTTGATGATTTCAAACACGCCTTTTTCAAGGTCGACCGCCCGGGCTGTCACGTCGGCGTAGCATTTTTTCACCTCGTAATAAGAGGGGTGGGGGATGCGGTCTGCGCCGATGATGCCGTTGGCGCAGAAGTAGTAGCTGGTCTTGCCTTCATCAAAATCGCCGCCGTAGAGCCATTTGTCGCCGTCGGCGTCCTTGACGTGAATGGCCTGATCGACGTAATCCCAAATGAAGCCGCCGCAGAGGTTGTCATATTTTTCAAAGGCGTCCACATATTCCTTAAAGTTGCCCAGGCTGTTTTCCATGGCGTGGGCGTATTCGCAGAAAATGACCGGGCGCGTGGCGTAATGCTCTTTTTGAATGGGCTTGCTGTCGGCAGCGAGCATATTGGCAACGTTTTCAAACCAGCTCACCTTGATTGCTTCCTGCCGGCCGAGCTTTTCCACGTATTTTCCGTCCGGATACATGCGGCTGATGAAATCGGATTTATCAAAATTGAATTCGCCCTCATAATGGATCAGCCGGGTGTCGTCGAGCTTGTCGATGGCCTTGCGCATGAGCAAAAAGTTCCTGCCGTCGCCGGCCTCGTTGCCCAGCGACCAGAAGCAGATGCAGGCGTGGTTGCGGTCGCGCAGCACCATGCGCTGCGCACGGTCGACGCAGGCGGGCGCCCAGTTTGGGTTGTCGCCGGGGCAGTTCTTGCGGCGCACGCCGTGGGTCTCCAGATCGCATTCGTCCATCACGTAAAAGCCCATTTCGTCGCACAGCTCATAGAACAGCGGATCGTTGGGGTAGTGACTGGTGCGAATGGCGTTGATGTTTGCTTTTTTCATCAGGCTCAGGTCGATTTTATAAGTGCTTTTCGGCACGGCCCAGCCGTTGTCCGGGTCAAAATCATGGCGGTTCACGCCTTTGATGATGACCTTCTTGCCGTTGATATACAGCACGTTGCCCTTTTTTTCAACGCGCTTGAAGCCGATGCGAACGGATTTGACGCAGATGATCTTGTCCATGGTGCGCAGCACCACGGCAACGCGGTAAAGGTGCGGCGTTTCGGCCGACCACTGGCGCGGCTCGGCCTTGGTGTAGGAAAAATTATAGTAGCATTCGCCGGGCTGGATCAAAATCTGTTCGCTGCCGATGAGCTGGGGCGATTCCTTGTTTTCCATGAGCAGCACGTCGGCGAACAGCGCCACTGCCGCGTCCTGAAAGTTGCGGATGTTGATCTCCACATCCAGCTTGCCGTCTTTGCATTCCTCGTCCAGCTGCGCTTTGGCGTAAAAATCCCACACGGTGATCTTCGGTTCGGCGAACAGGTACACGTCGCGGTAAATGCCGCTGAGGAACCACATATCCTGATCCTCCAGGTACGAGCCGTCGCTGTAACGGTAGACCTCAACGGTGATCTGGTTTTCACCCGGCTTCAGATAAGGGGTGATGAGGAATTCCGCCGGGGTCATCGAGCCCTGGGAATAGCCCACGCGCCTGCCGTTGAGATAAAGAAAAAACGCGGATTTGACGGCGCCGAAATGAATGAACACCTCATGCCCGTCAAAGCTCTCGGGCACGGTGAAGGTGCGGCGGTAAATGCCCAGCTCGTTTTCTTTGTGGCTGACGGTCGGGATCTTGTCTTTGGCGGTGGAAAGGGCGTGCGGATAAAAGGCAGCCAGATAGATCGGCTTGCCGTAGCCCTTGAGCTGCCAGACGGAGGGCACGGTGATATCGTCCCACGAGCTGTCGTCGAGCGCGGGCGAGGCGAATTCGCTCGGCAGCTTGTCCACACCCATCTGCCAGTAGAATTTCCACGTGCCGTTGAGCAGCTGCCTGTATTTCGGCGTTTCGCTGAAAGCCGCCGCTTTGAACGTGTCGTAATAAGGCGCAAGGCAATGCGCATCTTCTTTGTTTTCTTTTATAATAGAAGGGTCTTCCCAATATTTCAAATCGGTGCTCATAGTAACCTCCATGAAAGTGTTGTAATCCTCATTATATAATATTTCTATTAAACTTTCAAGCCAAAGAAACAGGGAAACATGAAAAAACCTGTCGGTCGCGGCAAAAAGCGATCGGCAGGTTTTTTGGAGCAATACCGTGTTTTCAATCAGGCGTATTGCCTTTGCTTACAGTTCATCGTGATCATCCGGGAGCGTTGTGGTTTCCGGCTCCGTTTCAGTCTCAGGCTCCGTCACCGGTTCCGGCTCGGTCTCCGGGGCGGGTTCGGCCGCAGGCTCGGTCTGCGGCAACGTGGTGGGCGCCTGCGTGGCGGGCGCCGTTGTGGTGGCCTTGACCGCGGTTGTGGGAGCGGCGGTTGTGGGAGCGGCGGACGTGGGAACGGCGGACGTTGCGGGCTCGGCGGCGTCCGACCCGCCGGACTGGCCGGCAGCGGTCGCTTCTTCGAGCGAGGGGCGGAAATTGATGCTCTGGAAGCGGTCAGCATAGCGCTGGATCGCCGAACCCTCTTCCCCGATGATGACGAGGTTCATGCAGTAGAGGAAGGCGTCGTCCGCTATCTGGGTGACCGAAGCGGGGATACGGGCAACGGTGAGGGAGGAGCAGCCGGCAAACGCCTCTTTGCCGATGGACTCAACCCCGTCAAGCATGGAGATGTTGGTCAGATGGTCGCACATATAGAACGCCTGCTCATCAATGGTGCGAATGGAATCGGGGAGGTAGACGCTGGTAATGCTGAAATTATGGGCAAACGTGGTGCCGAAGCCGACCACGGGCTTTTTGGCGACGACGCCGGGCATCCAAATGGTTTTTTCGTTCCCCGTATAGGCGGTCAGAATGACGTGATCCTGATATTCGTCATATTCAAAAGCGCCCCACACAGCGTGCCTGATCGGCGCTTCGGCCACGGTCGAGGCCTCAGTAGGCGCCGTGTTTCCGCCGGAGTTGGGGCCGCAGCCGCACAGGGCGCACAGGCAAAGCGTGAGAACCGAAAAGAGAATCAGAAAACTGCGCTTTTTCAAAGAAAAAAACTCCTTTTTTAAAGCAGCACCGCACAGCTGAGATGTGTGGGTTGTGCCGTAAGATTTTTCGCTGGATCGTACCCAAATATTTTAGCACAACTCTTCGCTTTTTGCAACCACCGAAACGAAATAAGACCCAAATTCGGTATTCTGCGGATTTTCTACTTGACATAAGAACATTTGTTCGGTAGAATTTAAATCAGAGTTTCTTTTTGCGTACTCTGTATGCCGAAAAAGCTCATGCAGGGAATTAAAACAGACGCTGTACGAGCGGCGTCGGACAAAGGTGGTGAAGCTTTGGACGAAGCGAAACAGGTGAAGATCCGAGCGGGCGACCGGATCGAAAACGAATGGTCACAGGTTGCTTACGACAGCTGGTGCAGAGAGCTGGATCGGGGCTTTTCCCTTGTTCCGGGGGTCAAGGCGGTCGATCTCTACGGCGTGGTGCGTTCCGTGATCGAGAACGATCTCAGCCCTTCCGAACGGGAAGTGATCCTCATGCGCTATTACGATCAGCTCCCCGTCAATGAAATTGCTCAGCAGAGCAACACCCGCGCCACCAACATTTACAACACGCTGGCACGGGCGCATAAAAAGATCGAACGGGTGCTCCGGCACCTTGTTTTTTATGATGACTATCACTTTGAAAAAAAGGAATAAGAAAGGAAAGAGCTTATGAATCAGAAATCCCTGAAGGAGTTGGCGGATGAATACGCGGCCAACGTTGCCATTCTCGACTCGCAGATCGAACGCTGCCGTCTGGCTGTGGTCGATGCAAGGCGGCGGCACAAAAACATGGTGGTCAGCCGCTTGATGCGCAACCTTTCCGTTTTGTACGCGCAGCGCGAGGAAACGGAGGAAATCCGCCGGCATCTGGCCGACTATTATGAGGAAAAGGAGCGTGCGGCCGTTTGAGAGAGCTGACTGTTTCGTTCACCAATGAGGGCAAAGCGGTCGTCGGCGCTTCGCACAACTATCAGGATGAGCACTGCGCGGCCCGCCTTGCCGTAACGCTCCCGGGCGAGCTGCTTGCCGCTGCGCCGGATGAATACTATCTCAGCTTTGTGCGGGACGCCGATGCGGACAATCCGATGCCGCAGAAGATCACGGTCGGCCCCGTGCAGGCGGGTCAGGGCGGCGTGCTGAATTATGAGCTGCCGTCCTCTTTGACCGGCACGACCTGTCTGGCCGCGCAGGTGGAAGCGGTGAAGTATGACGCTGCCGGCAGTGTGGCGGCGCTGATGAAATCGCCGGTCTTTCAATTCTCGCTCCACCCGTCGCTGCAGGGGGAGGAGGCGCTGCCCGTGACCGCCGATGCAGACAGCCTGCTCACGCGGCTGCTCAGCGCGTCCTCACGGGCGGCGGCGCTCAACCAAACGCTCACCGAGGCGCTGGAGCAGGGCGCCTTTCATGCCCGGATCAACGGCTACGAAGCCGTTGCGCTGCGCGGCGGCCGGAACCTGCTTTTGACGGATGAAAACGGGACTCTGACCGTCGACTGCACCACACTGCCGATTGTGACGGCCCTGCCCGCCGACCCGCAGGAGGGGGACGCGGTGCTGCTCATTCCCAAAAATGAGATCACCCGCCGCGACAGCGGAATGGAGCTGATGACCGGCCTTGAGATGCTGGCCGCAGTCGCGCGCAGCGAAATGCAGCTGATGGCGCAGGATCCGACGCCGCGCTGCCCGCTGTATCTCAATCTGCGCAAGGACGGCGCGATCACCGGCTTTGTCAGCCTCACGACCGATCTGGAAGAGGATGAAACGGGGCAGGAAAACGTGGTCACCGTTGTCAGCTTTGTCACCAAAATGCGCCGGAATCAGCCGTGCGACGCGTATGAGATCGCGTTCATCAACGGCACATGGTCCGAGGAACGGTCTGTTTTTCAGCTGAATCGGGTCGTCAACACGCTGAGCACCGTTCCCGATTCCATCCGTTTGCCGGATTTTGACACGGTCGAGTCGCTGGCATATGAACCGATCGAACCGCCCGTTTTCTTCGGCGCCTCCTCTCTTTTCGCTTACAAAAGCCGATGGCTGGAGATCGATTCCGTTACCGGCGACAGGCAGTTTCACCACAACAAGGCGACCCTGGACGGCTTTCTTTGCGACGCGCTGGAGGCGGCCGCCGCAACGCCGCCGGGGCAGCCGACCGTCGGCTTGCCCTATACCGGCTGGGACAGGCTGCGCTGGGGCGACAGCGAGGTGCGCATGGCGGCCGACGGCGGCGTTGTCAGAAATGTGGAGACCGTGACGCATGACGGCAAAAGCTTTTTGCGCCTGTGGCTTGATTACGGCGAGGCGCAGACAATCTGGCAGGGCATGGGCACCCGGCCGGATTATATCGATATTCCGATCGACAGCGCGACGGCTTCCACGACCACGCAGGGCGAGCTGACCGTGAACGGCACGCTGCTTGACCTCGGCGTTGATTCGCTGGCGTCGGACAGCCACACCCATGCCAACAAATCATTGCTCGACGGCTTCGGCACAGCGCAGCTGTTCACCGGCGTTACCATCGCGCAGTTTCAGGCAAAACCGATTTGCGACACACCGGCATATGCTGTTAATACGAACGGTTACAGCGGCAGCCTTTACGCAGGCGCGGTTGTGAAATTGACGCAGGAGCAGACTGCCGCCGTGACGATCATGGGGCTGACGAACACGGGCAATTACCAAACCCCGGAATACCTGCTCGATTTTACCACCGGCGCAACGGCACCGTCACTGACCTTGCCCGCATCAGTCGAATGGGTTGACGAGCTGACCGTGGAGGCAAACAAGCACTATCAGATTTCGATTCTGGACAACGTCGCGCTGTGGTGCGCGGTGGACGTGGAGGCGGTGAACGAATGAGCCTTTTACGGCGCAGAATGATGATGCAGACGGCTTTGGGCGATCCGATCCCGCGCG
>CADBPL010000241.1 GCA_902796535.1 Oscillospiraceae bacterium | reverse complement strand
GATGCGTCCGGTTCGCCCTTGATCAGCTCCTTGCCGGAAAATTCCATGATCGCCCGTCCGTCCGGCTGGGGCGAAACGAAGCTGTCGTGCTTTTCGGCGGTGATGCCGGTGAGCGGCTGAAACCAGTGCGTGTAGTGGGTCGCGCCCTTTTCGATTGCCCAATCCTTCATCGCAGCGGCAACGGCGTTGGCGACCGTCAGGTCGAGCGCCTTGCCCTCTTCAATGGTTTTATGGAGCGATTCATAGGTATCTGCTGGCAGCCTTTGACACATGACGCTGTCATTAAAGACAAGGCTGCCGAATATTTCGGGAACATCTTTCATTTGTCAGCTGAAACCTTTCCTTTGGGCAGCACCGCACCGTTTGAGTGCGCGGATCGCCCCGTATAGTTTTTCGCCAGATCACCCGGGTCTTCCGCAGAAAGGCTGCGCCTTTCAGGGAAAAAGCGGGTGATCTGACGAAACAAAGCCATGCACCGCAAGCAGTGCGGTGCGCCTGATTTACGGATTCAGACCCTGGCTTTCCAGCACGTCAAAGTCTGCGCCGTCCACAACGCCGTCGCCGTTCACGTCGGCAGCGTCGCCGGCGGCTGCGCCGATGTCGCCCTCGGTGAGAACACCCGCGTCGAGCAGGCCGGCCAGATAGGCGTCAAAGCCGTCAAATTGATCGTCGCCGTTCACGTCGCCCTTTACGCTGACTGTGACGGTGTCTTTGAGCACGCTGTTGCTGTAAAGCTCAATCACACAGCCGGTGGTGAGCTTTTTGGCGGCGGGCAGCTCGCTGCGCGTGCTGTCAAGGAATCTGGTGACAATGCTGCCGGTGAAGTTCGCGGCCACGTTTTCAACGGAGAGGTCGTCGGTTTTCTGACCGGGCAGGATCAGCTCGTTGCTCTTTTGCACAACATACAGCGTGTTGATTTGTTCGGGGGCGTCGATCTCGGGCACGCTGATGCTTCTGGCGGCGCTGATGACGCCGTCGTTTGCGGTGCAGGCCACGTTTTTGTAGCCGTAGCCTTCCGCCACGTCACCCACGAGTGTGCCCACGGTCAGATCCATCCGGCCGTTGTAGAGCACAACGTGATCCTTTACGCGGAACTGAAGGGTGGCGACTGTGCCGGCGGCTTTGATCAGCGCGGTGTCGATGGTGGCAAAAAACACTTTGTTGTTGGAATAATCTTTGTTGGCAACAAAGTAGGCGCCGGCGGCGCTGCCTTTGGCAATGCTGATCGGTTCCAGCACGTCGCTGTCGTAAGCCACAGTGAATTCGCCTGCGCAGTAGCCGGCGTTGCTGTTGACGTCGACCTTGATCTCAACGGTTTCGCCGGGCTCGGCTGCCATTGCGTTGCTCACGGTGAAGGTCGGCGCCTGGGCAGCCTGCGCCAGAAACACGGTGGAAAACAGGCCGCAGAGCATAGCGGTAAGCAGAATAACGGAATAGATTTTTCGGGCCGTAAGGCTCATGAAAACACCTCATCTCAGAATTTGTTCTTTTTGCCGGTGATCGGAATCAATAATTGCCGCGGAAAAGTGTGAACAGGCGGTTGAGCAGCACGCCGAAGAAGCATTCAAACCAGTTGGTTTCTTCCGCCACGTCCAGAATTTTGGAGCCCTTTTGCAGCGCGGTTTCGGAAAGGGTAACGACCTTGGAATCATATTTGAGGCTGCCCTCGTGCAGCGTGATCAGGCGGGCGCCGCGGCTGTGGATCTGGCCATAGGAGTTGAAGGTGCAGCCGGGGGTGTTCACCACGTCGACGCCCTTGATGTTGGCGGTGTAAGAGTTGGTGTGGTCGTGGCCGGAGTAAACGGCAACGGTGCCGATCTTGGCCAGCGTGTCAAGCTCGCCGTAGTTGAAGGTGCCGGGGCAGGGCGCTTCGCCGAGGAAGCCTTTGATTTTGAACAGGTTGGGAATGAGCAGGTATTCATGCTCGTTGCAGTATTTGCTCAAAAAGCCCATTTTGCTGTTGACCACCGGATAAAGCTCGTCCATGATCTCGCCCACAACAATGTGCTGGAACGCCATGGAGGGGACCGTCTGGCCGTTTTTGGCGGCGAGGTCGGATGTGACGGCTTCCATATACGCCAGCTGGTCGGGGTGAACGGCGGAATACTCTCCGTCGCCGTCTTCGGTGTATTCGTAGCCGCCGGAATCGAGCATCCACAGGTTATACGCGTCTTTGCCCGCGTCTTTAGAAGAGGCGACCGTCAGGTTCTGAGTGCCCACGCCGAACAGCTCGGGCTTATCGTCGCTGGCCAGGCAGTATTTGCCGCCGTAGCGCTGATAAAAGCTGAGCAGCAGTTCGTTCACACGGTCGTGGTCGGCCGGTTCGTTGGTTTTGGCGATCTGCTGGTGGTCATGGTTGCCGAACACCAGCGTGAAATAAGTCTGTTCCTCAACAAAAACGGAGGCGAGCTGCTCAATGCATTTGGCAGCCTGTCCTTCGGGGTCTTCGCCGTTGGCGTCGCCCACGGTGTTGTCGCCGCCGAGCACGACCAGATCAGGCCGGGTGTTTTGGATCACTTCATGGAGGAACTGGATCGTTTCAGCCGTGATCGGGTAATCATCCTGAACGTCGCAAACGTGAAGGATTTTAAATTCGCCGTCTTTGTTGAAGGCGAG
>CADBPL010000240.1 GCA_902796535.1 Oscillospiraceae bacterium | reverse complement strand
TTTCCTCCATTATTAGAGTTTTTTGTGAAATTTATCCGAAATGCCTCGGATATTATGTGGGGTTTTGCCAAAGTGAACGGAACCGTAACGGTTTGTACGTAAGTCTCCCCCAACTTATGTACCGTCCGCCGAAGCCTCTGAAATGACTTCGAGGTCCATTTTCAGTTTGACGTCACCTCCCATAATATCGTTGACACATTCAGGATCTTCGCCTTCAAGCCAGACGACCACGGTAAACCGCTTCACGTCGCCCACCTTGAAATCATTGAATGTCTGCTGCATGATGGTATCATCCGAAAGGAAGACCTTGTCGGCCGCGAAAGCTTCGAGACCGTTTTCGGTTCCCTTTTTGGGTGCTGCATAAACAGTTGGCACACCGTCGACAAACACGCACGCGCGCATGGCTTTTTCGGCGCCCTTATAGGCCGAAACGATCCGGAGCGTGGCGTTAAAATCAACCGTTGCGTCTTTGCCCTTGGCGGCCTGGCCGCCGTTGCGAACCACGTAGGTGTAGGCAAGATAGTAAGGCATACAGTTGTGGTCGCCGTAGACCTTGTCGATATCTTCAAACTTTTCAAACACCGGCGCTTCGTTGCCCTTCACGTTGAGCTCGCCGTTCTGGTTGAGGATCCACTGCTTGGTGATGTTATCCATGCCCTCAATGGCGGAACCGCGCAATTGCAGGGTCGGGTTATCGAATTTTTCGTTGTCGGCGATCTGGATACCGTAAAGGTTGCCCTTGAGGCTGACCGTGAAGCGGCCGCCGTAGTTCAGAATGGAAACGCAGCCGAACCCGATGCCCACAAGCAGAAGCAGCAAAGCAAGGATAATGGCCACGATGCGGATGAGCATGTTGCGCTTATATACCTTTTCGGCCGACGTGTTCACGTCATATTTCCCCATCGGGTCATCAAGAGCCGGGACCATGGAGCCGGATGCGCCCTCATTGAACGAACCGGTTTGCTCCTGGTTCAGTTCAGCTTTGTTTTTCTTGGCCAAGCGAGATCTCTCCTTTTTTGACGGGGCGGTTCAGCCGACCCTGTGATTGGGAATGGCGGTTGGTTTGGCTCCCTCAGCGAGGGAGGCTTGCGGCGGCGCCGGAAATGAAAAGCTGCCGCCCATATAATATTGTATAAATAATAGCGGAAAGGCTTATTTGATCTTCTTCTCTTCCCACGGCTCTTTGCAGTAGAGCGCGCCGCTCATCTGGTCGGCGCCCATTTTGGTGAGCAGGTCGGCCAGCTGCTGGCTGTCGACGCCGTCAACGCGGACATGACGCCCGATCTTTTTGGCAAAGTCGATCAAGCCCTGAACCACGGGACGCTGCGGGTCTTCATCCTCGTAAACGTCGGGGCGAAGCGGCTCGACGAGCGAACGGTTGATGCCCAGATAGTCAACTTCATATTGGGACAGATTGGAAAGCGAGGTGTATTCCACGCCGAAATCATCAATGGAGAACAGAAAGCCGTAATCGCGCATTTCGCGGATATTTTTGATGACCTGTTCGCTTTCGCTTGCGTAAATGTTCTCGGTAATATTGAAATTAAACTTGTCGGGGCCGATCTCATTTTTGTCGACGATTTTGCGAACCTGCGTCTGGAAGTAGGGTTTGGAGAGGTAGCGCACGGACAGCGGCATGATCAGGCTGTTGATGCTTGCGCCGCGGTCTTCCGCGCGTTTGATGACCTCGCACCCCTCTTCGACCGCCCAACGGTTGATCTCACAAATGCGGTTGCTCTTTTCGGCTACGGGACCGTAATAATCCGGCAGCATGACGCCCATTTTGGGGTCGTTGATGCGCACCACCGTTGCAAAATCAAGCGCCATGTTGAGATGCGTGTCGAACACGGGCGAAAAACGAAGCTCCATTGCGCGCAAACGGCGCCCGCCGGAACGGCTCGGTTTTTGAGAGGTGGCTGTGTCGGCTTGCTTTGCCGGCGCCGCAGTTTTGTTGGCCATGCAGACATACCCCTTTTAATAATGAAAATAAATAGAACTCCACAATTACACACTGTGATTTTACCATCCCTTAATTTGTTTGTCAATAATTATATGCAAAAACCAACGCAAAAAATAAATTTTTTTGTAATAAATACGATCAAAATCACTACGAATTCCCAAAATATGGAATCGAATGTGGGCAGATTGCACAAAAAAAGAACCGATTTTTTGGCAGGCACAAAAGCGGAATAATGTGCGCCGTCGGATCGGTTCTGTTCAATTTTGTTAAAATTTAACTTTTTTTTAAGATTTTGAGGCTCCGCTCCCGCAAGAAAACGGAACGAACGCCTCCCCGGAAGCCCCTGTATGGAAAAAGAGGTTACTGCGCTTCGTTCAAATGCCTGAAATCCTGATAGCTCCATGCGTGCTGAAGATTCAGCGCCATGGCCGGTTTGGCGGTGACGAGCCCGTCCACCTGTTTGCAGCAGCTCATGGTTTTGATCACGCGATAGGAGCTGTTGCCGCAATCGACCCACAGCAGCAGCCCGGCTTCATGAACCTTTTTGGCAAAGTGCGCGCTGAGCATGGACGCCGAACAATAAATACCATCCGCCCCTTTGGCCTTGATTTCGGCCAGACTGAGCCTGTTTTTGTGGGAATACTCGCACAAAACGGTGTGCGCCGGGAAAAAGCCGCGCACATAGCCGATGGTGTTTTCATCCACACCGCGCACCACCGCGTTGGCAAAGCGGCTGCTGCTCATCAACAGCGCTGACACCGCGTTGAGGTTGGTGTATTCCGCCAGATTGACCAGCAGCGACGGGCGCTTGGTGGTTTGAAGGAGACTTTTGGCTACGCGGTAGGCGTCGATCGATTTTTCGTTCATGTCAAAATAGGAATCCGCCAGCACCGGGTTTCCATCGCCGTTGACCACCATATTCAGCTCGATATAATCCGGCTCGCCTTCCATTTGAATGCGCGAACCGACAAAGGTGTTGCGCTCATAACCGTTGGCGCCGACCGCCGCCGCAACAGGCAGCACGATGCGCTCCCCGGTCTCTTCCGCTAAAAACGGGTTGGTTTTGAGAAAATGCTTCACACTGACCGCCTGAAACGGCGTCAGCCCGCCAACGCACGGCGCCAGCGCGCAAAACAAAACCGCCGCAAGCACTGCAGCCAAAGCAACCATCAGGATCTTCTTTTTCAAAAGAACACTTCCGTTCCGATTAGAGATTGTTATAAATGCTCTGCGTGATCGTCATCATATCGGTATATTTGCGTTCGATCTCTTCCACCAGCTTGAACTGCGTGCGGCAGCGATCGAGATTATGATCGGGATAGCTGGTTTTAAAATAGGTGTCGCCGTTGAGGTAATCGCCCAAAAAGCGCATCCCGCATTCCAACGTCATCAGCTTGCAGGAAAACGGCAGATAATAAACCTCCAGCTCCGTCAGGCTCCCGCCCGCCGCGGAAAGATAGCCTTCGGTGTAGCTGCGGTAAACATCCATGTTGAAATGCACCTTGCTCAGATCCTTTTCATCCTCAGCCGCGGTGTTGCCCGCAAAACGCAGGCTGTCGCCGAAATCATAGAGCGAAAGGCCGGGCATGACGGTGTCAAGATCAATGACGCAAATGCCCTCCTGCGTTTTTTTATCAAACAAAATGTTGTTGAGCTTGGTGTCATTGTGGGTCACGCGCAGGGGCAGCTCCCCCTTGTTGAGCAGCGCAAGCAGCACGCCGCAATCCTTTTTGCGTGACAAAACAAAGTCGATCTCGGGCTGCACGCGGCCTGCGCGGCCGGACAGATCATTTTTGACCGCCGCCTGAAAATCGGCAAAACGGGACACGGTGTTGTGAAAATTGGGAATGGTCTCGTGCAGGCTGTCGATCGGATAATCCGCCAGCATCTGCTGGAATTTGCCGAAGGCCTTGCCCGCCTTGCGGCAAATATCGGGGTTGTCGGGCAGATTATAGGTGTCGGTGTTGATGATAAAATTGATCACACGCCACGCGCGGCCGCCCTTATCGGTGTAAAACGGTTTGCCGTCCCGCGTGTAGTAGACCTTGAGCGACTCGCGCTTTGGGTTGCCGCCCGCCTCGATCACCTTTTTTTGAATGAAGCTCGTCACGCCCACATAGTTTTGCATGAGCGCTTCCGGATCGGTGAAAACGTTGGTGTTGATCTGCTGCAGAATGTACTGCTTCTGCACGCCGTCATCGTCAAAATTCAGCACAAAGGTGTTGTTGATATGACCGTTGTCAATGGTGGAAAAGTCGTAATAGGCTCCTTTGAATTCATACTGTGACATAATTTCATGAATATCGAACAAATTGGCAATCATCGGTTATTCCTCCGCTTCTGTAACTGTGATCGTTCCGAAAAACTCCGGCCGATGAAAATCGGGGCTCGGTGTGCCGACCGGAAAAAGAGCTTGATAATGGGGCTGCGGCGCATCGTCCGCGCATTTGTAGGCGTTGGCAAAAAACGAATCGCCCGCCGCGAGCGAAAACGGCTCGCCGAAACAGACCGACGCGAGTGAGAACGGAATAAACGCCTCAACGCCCCAGCCGTCCGCCCGCCGAAACGGCGCCACTTCAACGGCAAGATCGGTGAACGACTGCAAAAACCGCCGTTCCGCCCGACCTAAGCCGACGGCGGCAAGATAAGCGCCGTTGGCGTTCATTTCAAGGTTTAGATAGGCGCCGCCGCGCCCGGGCTGAAAGAAAAACTCCAGGCAGCTGTCGGTCCAGACCGGGCCGTCCCGCCCGGTGCAGAGCGCGCGAGGCTCCGTCTCCCGGGTGAACAGCCGCACGGCGATCCCCTGCCCCCGGATCACCCCGCAGCAAAACGAAGTGAGCGGGCGGTATTGGTTGCCGACAGCCCAGCCGCAATCAGTCAGATTCCTTACCTGCGCCGCGCCGTCAAGCTGGCCGCGTTCCGCCAGC
Source organism: Oscillospiraceae bacterium (assembly GCA_902796535.1). Taxonomy (GTDB): domain Bacteria; phylum Bacillota; class Clostridia; order Oscillospirales; family Acutalibacteraceae; genus UBA8612. The sequence goes on along the minus strand of CADBPL010000240.1, from coordinate 4,117 downwards.
AGCGGCGCAAAATACGGGTTAATCATAATTCGCTCCACTCAATTTGTAGGCCGCCCAGAGCTGATCCAGCGTTTTGCCGGTCGACGACTGCCAGACGTCAAGCTTGTATCCTTCGGTTGAAGCCAGCTGAAAATGCAGACGGCTCACGATATCGACCTGCTGTGATTGCCGGATCCACTTTAAAAAGGCCGCCGCCGATGTCTTGTCTTTATCATAAGGATTTCCGTTGTAATGCTCCGGCAGCTTGAGAGAAGAGCCTTCTTTGTTTTGGCCATATTCGTCCCGCACACAAAGCTTCATCGCGCTCAGGAGCCATTCGGGAGCCGTTTCATTCTTATACGTAAAAAAGACAGTGGCAAAAGCCTCAATGAGAACGTCGCATTCTGTGGGATGCTTGTTGAGCCAGTCGGTGTTCAGCACGATCGTGTTGCCGACCGCGTAACAGGGGGAATAGCCCGCCGATGAACCGTCAAGAACGATCGAGATCGACAGCGAGGTGTTTTCTCTGAATCTTGAGCGCATCCGCGGAAAAACCTGATTGGCCAGATTCACGACCTTTTGATAAAGATCATCCTCCAGCAGCGTGGCGTCGCCCTCAATGGTAACCGCGCTGTTGAGCGCGGTCGTGAGCGGGATCGGATCGTTCTCACCGGCCACAAGCTGGTCGTAGTAAGACGCCTTTTCGCTGTAAGACAGGGCGGTGCTCGTCTGCTTCTTGTCAGCCGGCTCCTGCGAACCGCCGCCGATGCTGCAGGCCGTCAGAACCGTGGAAAGAACGACCATGGCGACTGCGAAGCAAACTGCTCGCTTTTTCACGCTAACGCCTCCTTCTTTTTGCGTCGAAGCTCCTCCACGCTTTCGGTGCGCGGGCACTCGATCGTTTCGACCCGATACTGCGGCGCCGCCCAGCGAACCGCATTGGCAAGAATGCGCTGAACCGAGGGGTGATAATAGGTCGGGTAGTATTCATGGCCGGGCTGGAAGTAAAACACTCTGCCCAGACCGCGCGTCCAGCAGCAGCCGGAACGGAACACCTCGCCGCCGGCAAACCAGCCGAGCATCACGGTCTCATCCGGCGCCGGGATGTCGAACCGCTCGCCGTACATTTCTTCCTGCTCCAGTTCAAAGCAAGCGTCTACCCCCTGCATAATCGGGTGAGAAGGCGCGATGTTCCAAACGCGCTCACGGTCGCCCTCCCGCCAGCAAAGCGAACAGGTCGTGCCCATCAGGCGGCGGAACGGCTTGGAAAAATGCGCGGAATGAAGCGCGATAAAGCCCATACCGCACTGCACATGGCGGCACACGCGCTCGGCCACCTCATCCGGCACCTTGTCATGGGCGCAATGCCCCCACCAGAGCAAAACGTCGGTGTCGCAAAGCGTTTCCTCCGTTAAGCCGCATTCGGGGTCATCCAGTGTCGCGGTGCGCACGCAGAATTCGGCGTCGGCGCCGAGGAACGCCGCGATACAGCCGTGAATGCCGTTCGGATAAACAGCCGCGACCGGCGCCTCATTTCGTTCATGAAAATATTCATTCCAAACAGTAACCTTGATCATGAAAATTGCCATGCGATTCGGCAGCCACACAAAACGAGACGAAAACGCCCGCCCTGACGCCCGGATCGCTCCTCCCTTCCGCTTTTCACAGAAATCCGCTAAAAATAAAGATCCGCACCATGCAGCGCACGGTACGGATATATTTTACTTTAAGAAAACAATTTCGTCAATCTTTTTTTATAAACTCGCCGGCAACTGCGTCAGGCTGCGGAATTCATACCCCTGCTCACGGGCCCGGTCGATAACATCGCCAAGCGCCTGCGCGTTATCCGCCGACACAGCGTGCAGCAGAATGACAGCGCCCGGATGCAGCCGCGCCGTGATGGTCTGGAACGCGTAATCCTTCCCCTTTTGTTTTGAGGTGTCCCAATCCGAATAAGCCAGCGACCAGAACACGCATTTGTAGCCGAGCGACTGCACCAGCTCCAGCGCGCTCTCACTGTACGCGCCCTCCGGGAAGCGGAAATAGGGCGCGGAATAGCCGAAATGCTCGCGCAGATAGTTGTCGCAGGTCTCGATCTCCCGCGCCATTTCCGTACGCGAAATTTTGCTGAAATTCGGATGCTTTGACGAATGATTGCCGACGATATGCCCCTCTTTGATCATGCGGGCAATCAGCTCCGGTTCTGCTTTGATATGGTCCAGAGTGCAAAAAAATGCAGCCTTCACATTCTTTTCCTGCAAAACATCCAAAACCCTGCTCGTCAATCCGTTTTCATAGCCGCAATCGAATGTAAGGTATAACACCTTGTCAGACGATCGATTATCATAGGTGACCGCGTTGTATCCCTTGCGGTCAAAAAAGGCCTGTGACTCAACGCTGATGCGGTTCGGCTCACCGTTCTTTGCCACGCCAAAGCTGTGATTTATCGCCGTTTTCGGCAGGTTTTTTCCGTTTTCTTCTACCACGGAAAACGACACTTTTGGTAAGGGCAGATAGCCCGTAAAGGTCGAAGCCTTTTCATCTTCTTTTCCGGTGACTACCTCAGGGCGAAACAAAGCAGCCGTTACGCCAGCCTTCTGATGCGCATCTGACGTTTTATTTTGCGTTTGCGTCACTGTCTGATTTGCAAGTTTTCCTGCGATAGGCGTCACAGAAGTTTCCTCCGGTGCGTTCTCTTTTCTGCCGCAGCCGGGCAGGGCAAGCAGCAAAAGCGCCGCCAGAATCGCCGACAATACTCTTTTCATTTTTTCTCCTCCATCGTGTTATCCCCTGCAAAAACGCGCTTATGTTTGCGGCGCAGGGCCGCTAATTCTCTTGCGCAAATGGGGTTTACTTGAGTCGATCGTGGACGTCATCCAAAAAGCCTTCCACCACTTTCATGGCTTTCATGGCGTTTTTTCTGGTTTGCTTTTTCATGCCGGAAGACATCATCGAGGAGCCGACCAGCGCCGCTGCGCCGCCGACCGCCATGCCGATGCCCATCCCCTTCATCATGTTGGACGTTGCGTTTTTCATGGCTGTCACTCCTTTATTTTGGTAATGCTATTTTGCGCGGCGCGGGGCGAATCATACGAAAAATCACAGTGGCAGGCACAGGAAATTATTGGGAACCGGCTTGTTTTTCGCGCAGTAAGTAGTATAATAAAAACAGAAAATCTGATAAAACGGAGAACTGCAGTATGAGCAAACCAGTGCTGAACATCGTTTTGATCGAGCCGGAAATTCCGCAGAACACCGGCAACATTGCGCGCACCTGCGCCGCCACCGGCGCAAAGCTGCACTTAGTGGAACCGATGGGCTTCAGGGTGGATGATAAAAAGCTCAAGCGGGCCGGGCTGGATTACTGGCATTTGCTGGACATCACGTATTATGAAAACACGGCTGATTTCTTCGAGAAGAACCGGGGCGGCGAATTCTTTTATTTCACGACCAAAGCGCTGCACCGCCACAGCGACATCCAATACCCGAACAACGCCTATCTGGTGTTCGGCAAGGAAACAAAAGGGCTGCCGGAGGAATTGCTCAAGGCCAACCCCGACCGCTGCGTTCGCATCCCCATGATCAACGATTCCGCAGCGCGCAGCCTGAACCTGTCCAATTCCGTGGCGGTCGGCGTTTACGAGGTGCTGCGGCAGTGGGATTACCCCGAATTGCTGTGTGAAGGGCAGCTTCACACGCTCCAATGGTAATGTTGTACAAAGAAATGTTGACATTATGAAAAAATTGTGGTAAATTAGTCTTGCAGGAACCCTCCTGAATGTAAACAGATACTGGAAAGGACGTGCGTTATTATGGGCAAATTCGTAGTCAAGCAGACCAATACCGGCATAAAATTCGACCTGAAAGCGGGTAACGGCGAAGTGATCGCCACCTCCGAGGTTTACACCGCCGAAGCTGCCTGCATGAACGGCATTCAAAGCGTCAAAAACTGCTGCGCGGGCGAAATTGAAGACCAGACCGTCGAAGAAGTCGTCGCCGTGAAGCACCCCAAATTTGAGGTGTATCTTGACAAAGCGGGCGAATACCGTTTCCGCCTGAAAGCGCGCAACGGCGAGATCATTGCCGTTTCCGAAGGCTACAAGGCGAAGGCCGGCTGCCTCAACGGCATTGAGAGCGT
>CADBPL010000239.1 GCA_902796535.1 Oscillospiraceae bacterium | reverse complement strand
TCTTCGATGCCTTCGCGGTTAATGTCTTCCGCCTTGGGCACGTAACCGATGGCGACTTCGTCCGCGTCGACCTTGCCTTCGCAGCGATCGAGGATCCATTCGAGAACACGCAGGTTGTCGCCGAAGCCCGGCCACATGAAGTTGCCGTCGTCATCCTTGCGGAACCAGTTGACGTTGAAGATCTTGGGAGCCTTGTCGGGATCGAGGGTCTTGCCGATGTCGATCCAGTGCTGCCAGTAATCGCCCATGTTGTAGCCGCAGAAGGGGAGCATCGCCATGGGGTCACGGCGCACAACACCGACAGCGCCGGAAGCGGCAGCCGTGGTTTCGGAAGCCATGATGGAGCCGACGAACACGCCGTGGTTCCAGTCACGGGACTGATAAACAAGGGGAGCAAGCTTGGCGCGGCGGCCGCCGAAAACGAAAGCGGAGATCGGCACGCCCTGCGGGTTTTCAAATTCGCTGCTGATGCAGGGGCAGTTCACAGCGGGAGCGGTGAAGCGGCTGTTGGGATGCGCGCCCTTTTCTTCGCTTGTCTGACCGTTCCAAGGGTTGCCCTTCCATTCGATGGCGTTGGCGGGCGGATTCTTGTCAAGACCTTCCCACCAAACGGTGTTGTTGTCGAGGTTCAGCGCCACGTTGGTGAAGATGGTGCCCTTTCTGGTGGCAGCCAGCGCGTTGGGGTTGGATTTTTCGTTCGTGCCGGGGGCAACGCCGAAGAAGCCGTTTTCGGGGTTGATGGCGTACAGTCTGCCGTCATCGCCCTTGCGGATCCAGCTGATATCATCGCCCACGCACCAGACCTTGTAGCCCTTTTCCTGATAGGCCTTGGGCGGGATGAGCATGGCAAGGTTGGTCTTGCCGCAGGCGGACGGGAACGCGGCGCAGATGTATTTGATGTCGCCGTTGGGCTTTTCAACGCCGAGGATGAGCATGTGCTCAGCCTGCCAGCCTTCCTTCCAGCCCTGGTAGGAGGCGATGCGCAGCGCGAAGCACTTTTTGCCCAGCAGCACGTTGCCGCCGTAACCGGAGTTGACGGAGATGATGGTGTTATCCTGCGGGAACTGGCAGATGTAGCGCTTTTCTTCGTCGATGGTGCACTTGCAGTGCAGGCCTCTGACCCAATCGTTGCTGTCGCCGAGGGCCTCGATGACCTTGACGCCGACTCTGGTCATGATGCACATATTCAGCACAACATAGATGCTGTCGGTCAGTTCAAAGCCGATCTTGGAAAAGCGGGAGCCGACGGGACCCATGGAATAGGGGATGATATACATGGTTCTGCCATTATAGGCGTCCTTGGCGATGTCGTAAAGCATTTTGTAGGCTTCGTCGGGATCCATCCAGTTGTTGGTCGGGCCGGCAAGCTCTTTGGTGGGGGCGCAGATGAAGGTTCTGCCTTCGACACGGGCCACGTCGTTGACGGCGGTGCGGTGCAGGTAGCAGTCAGGCAGCAGCTCCTGATTGAGCTTGATCATTTCGCCGGTGGAGCAGGCTTCTGCTCTGAGGGCTTCGATCTGTTCCTTGGAGCCGTCGATGAGCACGATGTTGTCGGGCTTGACAAGGTTGATCTTGTCTTCGATCCACTCATTTACGCTTGCGTTATTGGTGAACTTTTGCATTGCTATGATCTCCTTTCAGGTTACCTTTTATTACATCTAATAATATATCTCATTTTGTTCTATACTTCAAGCCCCAAAAAGCCAAAGATTCGTACTTTTTCAACGGCATTTTGGTCGTTTTACCGATTGGCGGCTTTTCAGATGGATTGCAGCAGGTCTTTGATGTTCAGCACGGCATGGGGGATGCCCTTGAGAATCTTTTTCAGCCCCTTTGGCTTGGAGCCGCCGTTGAGCATATCGATCAGGCCGTTGGCCATTTCTTCGCTGAACACGCCCAGGCTCATGGAAACCATGTTGCGAATGGGCAGCTCGATCATGGTGCGGATGATCATATCGCGGTTTTTGTCGTTTTTGAACGCCACATTGATCACGCCGATGATCATGCCGAGCACCTTTTTGCCCATGGGCGTTTGGGCTGCGTCCTCCAGCGAGCTTTCAAAGGTGATGGGTTCGTTCGGGCTGCGCGTGGGGCAGGGGATGGGTGTGCCGAGCACGGCTTCAAACTGGCTGTCAGTTACGCCGTCAACGTCAGCCGTATAGTAAGCGGGCGCAGCGTTTTGATAATCCGGGATCGCGGCGTCGGGCTGCGTGGATTCGACCTTGACCTTTGCGCTCTGGCGAATGTCGCGGCTGGAGGCGCCGACGAGGATTTCAAAGCTGCCGCTCTCCACATACCAGTCGTGAATGGCGGTGTTGTAAAACGCGAAGGCGCGTTTGTCGAGCGTGAGGGTGATTTCAGCCTCTTCGCCCGCCTTCAAAAAGACCTTCCGGAAGCCCTTCAGCTCTTTTTCCGGGCGGAAGATCGTGGATTTTTCGTCCTTGACGTAGAGCTGAGCGATTTCCGCGCCGTCTGCCGTGCCGGTGTTTTTGACCGTGAACGTAACGGTAAGCTCGTCGGCGTCGGTGAGCTTTTTGGCGCTCAGCTTCAGCTTGCCGTATTCAAACGTGGTATAAGACAGCCCGTAGCCGAACGGGAACAGCACCGGCTTGTTGGCTGTGTCGTAATAACGGTAGCCGATGTAAATGCCTTCGCGGTATTCGACCGTGGCGCGGTTTCCCGGGAAATTGCGGTAGGTCGGGTTATCCGCCAGCGACAGGGGATAGGTCTCGGCCAGCTTGCCGCTCGGGTTGATCTTGCCTGCCAGAATGCGCGCTGCCGCGCTGCCGCCGGCCTGACCGCTGAGAATGGTGTGAAGCAGGCCTTTAACGGAATCGATCCACGGCATTTCCACCGGCGCGCCGCCGGCCAACACAACCACAAGATTGGGGTTGACTTCTGCCAGCGCTTTAATCAGGCGGTCGTGCGTGTCAGGCAGCTTCATATGGGTGCGGTCATAACCCTCGGATTCATATTCGGGCGTCAGCCCGACAAAGGCCAGCACAACGTCCGCTCCGGCGGCTGCGACCTTCGCCTGATCGACCAGAACGGCTTCTATCCCCTTGTCGTCATAGCCCTTGGCATAGCTCAGCTCATAGCCAAGCTCCTGCAGGCTTTCATAGGCGTTGTCGATCCGTGTGGGATTGATCTGCGAGCTGCCCGCGCCCTGATAGCGCGGCTCCTTCGCCATGGCGCCTATTACGGCGATTTTTTTGCTCTTGTCAAGCGGCAGGATATTGTCTTCGTTTTTCAGCAGCACCATGGATTCGCTCGCGGCTTTGCGCGCCATGGCGTGGCACTGTTCCATATCGCAGGTGTGCGTCTGCTGCAAAACAGGCTGAGATTTGATGATCAGGTCGATCACACGATCCGCGGCCTGATCCAGCTCATCTTCACTCAGCTTGCCGCTTTCCACCGCCTTGACGATGTTGCGGTCGTTGTAACCGCCGGAAAACGGCATTTCCAGGTCGTTGCCGTTTTTCACGCCGAGCGCGCGGTCGTTCACGGCGCCCCAGTCGCTGACAACGAGCCCCTCAAAGCCCCACTCATCGCGCAGAACTTTGTTTTGCAGCCAGTCGTGTTCGGAGCAGTGGACGCCGTTGAGGCGGTTGTAAGCGTTCATCACCGTCCACGGCTGCGCCGTTTTGACGGCGTATTCGTAGGCGGGCAGATAGATTTCGCGCATCGTGCGTTCATCCACCACCGAGCTGACCGTCATGCGGCGGGTTTCCTGGCTGTTGGCGGCAAAGTGCTTGAGCGACGTGCCGACGCCCTTTGACTGAACGCCGGTGATGAACGCGCCGGCCAGTCGGCCGGCCAGATACGGGTCTTCGGAAAAATATTCAAAGTTGCGCCCGCACAGGGGAGAGCGTTTCATGTTTGCGCCGGGGCCTAAAACCACGCTGACGCGTTCCTTCAGCGCCTCCTGCGCAATGGATTTTCCCATTTCTTCCAGCAAAGCGGGATCCCACGAACAGGCGGTCGTGGCGGCGGTGGGGTAGCAAACGGCGGGGAAGCTGTTGCCCAGGCCCACGTTCTCTTTGCTTGCGCCCTGTTTGCGCAGCCCGTGAGGGCCGTCGCACACCATGATTTGCTGCAGCTCCAGCCCCGGGATTTGTTTCAGGTGCCAGAAATCCGCGCCGGAGCAGAGGGCTGCTTTTTCCTCCAAGGTCAGTTTTTCCAGTACGTCTGCGTGTTTGATCATAGTTTATTCTCCTTCAAAGAATTGTTCTTCAATCGTTTTTTGTTCTGCTGCCTCGAGCGCGTCGATGCCCTTGAGGCGTTTTTGGATGATGCGGTTGCGATCTTGCGCTTCCCCGAGCACGCGCCCGGCTTCTTCCACACGCCTGCGGGCTTTTTCGAGCAGGTCGCCGAATTTGTCATATTGCGCCTTGGCTACGGCCAGCGTCTTGCGCACCTCGTTGGCCTTTTCGTTGATGGCGACGGCCTTGAAGCCCATGGAAAGGGAGGATAACAGCGCCGTGATGGTGCTGGGGCCGGCGATCATTATGCTGTAGTCGCTGCGCAGCTGTTCGGGCAGCCCGTCGGGGGAAGAGGCGATCTCGGCATAAAGCCCCTCGGTCGGCAGATACATGATGGCATAGGGCGTGGTCTGCGGTACGACGATATATTTGTTGATCTTTTTCGCTTCTTCTCTGACTCGGACGGTCAGCGCTTTTTTGGCGGCGGTCACGCCCGCGTAATCGGCCTGCTCGCTGGCCTGACAGAGCCGGACGTAATCCTCCATCGGGAATTTGGAATCGATCGGCAGATAAACCACCGAGCCGCCGTCGGACGAGGGGATTTTGACGGCGAATTCCACACGGGCCGCACTGCCGGACAGGGGCGCGTAGTTTTTGACGTACATGCCGGGGATCGTCTGGTCGAGCAGATTTTCCAATTGGATCTCCGCCCACGTGCCGCGGGCTTTTACGTTGGTCAGCACCCGGTTGAGCGAGGTCACATTGGCGGTAACGCCGTTGGAAAGCTCCTTCATTTCACCGAGCGATTTGTTAACGCTCTCCAGCTGATCCGATACGGTCTTGAAGGAGGAATCCAGCCGTGAGGCAAGCGTGGCGTTGAGCTTTTCATCCACGGTTTCGCGCATCTGCTCCAGCTTTTTTTCGTTGCTTTCGCGCAGTTGGTTCATCGTTTGCAAAAAGACGCGCTGCATGTTTTCGTTTTGCTCCAGCTGATTGAGCCGGATAGTGTGGAGCGATTCGCTCAGCGCGGCGGCCGTTTGCGATTGAGCCCTGACGCTGGCCTGTTCCATTTGCTGCAAACGGGTGTTCATGGCGTTTAAGCTCTGCGTGACCTCTGCGCGCATTTCGTGCTGGCTGCGGGCGGTTTCCCGCCGGTTCCGCTCAAATTCATCGTTCAGCTTGCGTTCGATCCACTTGCTGCCCTCCCGGTCGCTTTTATGCCGTGCCAGCAGCATGAGCAGCAAAACAAGGGCGGCGATCAGCAGCACAAACAGCGCCGCAAACAAATAATAGAGTTCTTTGGGCACGCACATCACCTCATATAGGTGTATTATATCAAAATATAGGCAACGTGACAAGTATATTCCGCAAAATGTGCCCAAAATCGGAAGAAAAGCACCTTGAAAATTTTGATGAACCGTATTATAATAGCTTTCAACTGATTCAAAGGATGATGAATGATGAGAAAAACGAAAATCGTTTGCACGATCGGCCCCGCCTGCGGCGATGAAAAAACGCTGCGCGAGATGTGCCTGGCCGGCATGAATGTGGCGCGGCTGAATTTTTCGCACGGCACCCACGCGGAGCACGCGGAAAAAATTGAAATGATCAAAAAAGTGCGGCAGGAGCTTGGCCTGCCCATTGCCATTATGCTCGACACCAAAGGCCCGGAATACCGCATCAGAACCTTCAAAAACGGTTCGGTGACGCTGAACGACGGCGACGTTTTCACCTTTTACGGCGACGACCGCGAAGGGGATGAAAACGGCGTTTCGGTCAGCTATAAGGAGCTGGCGGGCGATCTGGCTGAGGGCGACCGCATCCTGCTCAACAACGGCCTGATGGAATTTGCCGTGACCGGGATCAGCGGGCGTGACGTGGTCTGCCGTGTTGTGATCGGCGGCACGCTGAGCGACCGCAAGAGCATGAGCTTCCCCAACAAACGGCTGCATCAGGTGTATCTGAGCGAGCAGGATAAAAAAGACATTCTGTTCGGCGCGCAGCAGGATGTTGATTTCATTGCCTGCTCGTTCGTTTCCTGCCGGCAGGATATGCTCGACGTCAAAAACTTCCTGCATGAAAACGGCGTTGACAATATCGACCTGATCGCCAAGATCGAAAACCGCTCCGGTGTGGATAACATTGAAGAAATCTGCGATGAATGCGCCGGCATCATGGTGGCAAGGGGCGATCTGGGCGTTGAGATCGCGTTTGAAGAGCTGCCCGCTCTGCAAAAATACATCATCACCAAATGCCGCCTGCTCGGCAAGCGTGTGATTACGGCGACTGAAATGCTCGAATCCATGATCCAGAACATCCGCCCGACGCGCGCCGAAATATCCGACGTGGCGAACGCTGTTTACGACGGTACGAGCGCGATCATGTTATCCGGCGAGACCGCCATGGGCAAGCACCCGGCGCTTGCTGTTTCCACCATGGCGCGCATTGCCGAAAACACGGAAAAAAAGATCGACTACAAGCAGCGTTTTTATTCCTCCGAATTCAAAATCAAAAACACGCTCGACGCCATTTCTCATGCAACCTGCGGCATGGCCATCGACATTGGCGCAAAAGCCATCGCCGTTTGCAGCCTCTCCGGCATGACGGTGCGCATGGTGTCGCGTTTCCGCCCGCCGATGGATATCGTCGGCTTCACGATCAACGAAAAAACCTGGCGCAAGCTGGCGCTGTCCTGGGGCGTGCTGCCGACGATGTGCGACAATTTCCCCTCAACCGAGGTGCTGTTCTATTCCGCGCAAAAGCTGGTCAAGGCGAATCTTCATCTCGATTCCGGCGATAAGATCGTCATCACCGGCGGCGTGACCAACGGCCAATCCGGCAACACCGATCTGATCAAAATTCAAACGCTCTGACGAAACTGCGTTACTTGGAGTAGGGGTAAATGAGAAAAAAATACTTCGGCGACCGCGCGTTTTACAAAATGGCGCTCACGGTCTCCATTCCGATGATGCTGCAAAACTTCATCACGAACTTTGTCAGCCTGCTGGATAACTTCATGGTCGGCGCAGTCGGCACAGAGGAAATGACAGCGGTCTCCATCATCAATCAGATTTTATTTGTGTTCAACCTGGTGGTGTTCGGCGCGCTGAGCGGCGCGGGCATTTTTACGGCGCAGTACCACGGCAAAAAGGATGAAGACGGCATTCGCAGCACGCTGCGTTTTAAGGTCGGCATCGGCATTCTGCTCACCGTGCTCGCCGTTGGGATGCTTATTTTGCTGGACGACCAGTTCATCGGGCTGTTCATTCACGACGTTGACCCGCACGTTGACGTGGAGCAGACCATCCGCTTTTCCAAAGAATACCTGAAGATCGTGCTGTGGGGTCTGGCGCCGTTTGCGCTGGCTTCCGCGCTTTCCTCCACCCTGCGCGAAACGGAAGAAACGCTTGTGCCCATGCTGATGGGTCTGGCCGCTGTTGTCACCAACTGCCTGTTCAATTATTTGCTCATTTTCGGCAAATTCGGCTTTCCGGAGCTTGGGGTGCGCGGCGCGGCGATCGCCACGGTGCTCTCGCGCTATGTGGAATTCGGTCTGCTGGCTGTTTACTGCATCAAAAAGCGCGACCGGTTCCGTTATTTCCACGGCGCGTTCAAGAGCCTGCGCATTCCGCCCGCGGTCATGGGGCAGATCGCCAGAAAGGGACTGCCGCTGCTGTTTAACGAGTTTTTCTGGTCAAGCGGGATCGCGCTGATCGGCTCGGGCTACAGCCTGCATGGGCTGAGCGTGGTGGCGGGCTACAGCATTTCCTCCACGGTGGTCAATCTCTTCACCATCGCGTTCATCTCGTTTGGGTCGGCCATCGGCATTATCATCGGCAAGCAGCTTGGCGCGAATGAGTTTGATCAGGCGGTCGACAGCTGCCGCAAGCTTTCTGTCTTTGCGGTTCTGATGAGCCTGGGCATTACGCTGATCGTTTTGACGGTTGGCTATAAGGTGCCGATGCTCTACAATACGACCGTGCAATCCAAGGATTACGCCATGTATTTCATCCGCGTTTCCGCGCTGTTCTTCCCGTTTACCGCCTATGCCAACGCGTCTTACTTCACGCTGCGCAGCGGCGGAAAGACCGGGATCACCATTATTTACGACAGCGTATTTATGATGACGATTTCCGTGCCGGCCGTATATTTGCTTTATTATGCGGCGCATCTGGATATCTGGAAGGTCTACGCGATCATTCAATCGCTTGAAATTCTGAAATGTCTCATCGGTTTTGCCTTCCTGCGATCCGGCATTTGGGTGAGAAACATTGTCAGCACAGAACCGCAAGGAGAACAGGAATCGTGTATAAGCTGATCAAAACGGAAGATACGGCCCGCCGGGGCGAATTTGTGACCGTTCACGGCACAGTGCAGACTCCGGCGTTTATGAACGTTGCCACCTGCGGCACGATCAAGGGCGCCGTGAGCGCCTATGATCTCAAAGACCTCCACTGTCAGATCCAGCTGTGCAATACCTACCACTTGCATCTGCGGCCCGGTGACGAAAGCGTGAAGCAGCTTGGCGGCCTGCACAAATTCACCGGCTGGGACGGCATGATCCTGACCGACAGCGGCGGGTTTCAGGTGTTTTCACTGGCGTCTTTGCGCAAAATCAAGGAGGAAGGCGTCTATTTTGCCTCGCATATCGACGGCAGGCGCATCTTCATGGGGCCGGAGGAAAGCATGCGCATCCAGTCCAACCTCGGCTCAACCGTTGCCATGGCGTTTGACGAATGCGTCGAAAACCCCGCCGAATACCAATACGCGAAAGAGTCCTGTGAGCGCACGGTGCGCTGGCTCAAGCGCTGCAAGGCGGAGATGGAACGGCTCAATTCGCTGGAGGATACGATCAATCCGCATCAACTGCTGTTCGGGATCAATCAGGGCTCGACCTATGAACGGCTGCGCATTGAGAATATGTGCGAGATCGCTCAGATGAATCTGGACGGTTACGCGATCGGCGGCCTGGCGGTGGGGGAGCCGAAGGAGGAAATGTACCGCATCATTTCGGCGGTTGAACCCTTTATGCCGAAAAACAAAATTCGCTATCTCATGGGCGTCGGCACGCCCGGCAACATTCTTGAGGCTGTTCGCCGCGGTGTTGATCTGTTTGACTGCGTCATGCCCAGCCGCAATGCGCGCCACGGCCACCTGTTCACCATGCAGGGCGTGATCAACATGAATAACGCCAAATACGCGCTGGACACGCAGCCGATCGACCCGACCTGCGATTGCCCGACCTGCCGGAAATTCAGCCGCGCTTACATCCGCCATCTGTTCAAAAGCGGAGAAATGCTCGCCATGCGCCTGTGCGTGATGCACAACCTTTATTTTTACAACACGCTCATGGAGCGCATTCGTGACGCGCTCGATCAGGGAACCTATACCGCATTTTACAACCGGTATATCGACGTATTGGATCGAAGAATATAATTAAGGCGCCCTCGCACAAATTGCGGCGCTGCCTAATAAAATACAAAAAACACTTGCATATTTGACTGTTTATCGTTATAATCAATTCATTAAGCATAAGAGGAGAGTATTATCTATGAGTTTCACTGCACTTGTTCCGCACGTTTTGGCGCCGGCCACTTCAGCCGCCACTGCACAGCAGAATCCGCTCGTTATGGTCGGCATGATGGTGCTGCTGTTCGGCGCCATGTACTTCCTGATGATCCGCCCGCAGAAGAAAAAACAAAAAGAAGAGCAGCAGATGCGCGATTCGCTGCAGATCGGCGATGAGATCACCACCATCGGCGGCATTATGGGCCGCGTGGTCACGATCAAAGACGACAGCCTGATCATCGAGACCGGTGCTGACCGCAATAAGATGAAGATCGCTCGCTGGGCGATCCAGACCAATAACACCGCCACCGAAAAGGCCGAGGCCGAAAGAGCCGCCGCGAGAGAGGCGCAGGAAGCCGAGCGCAACGCCAAAATCGAAGCTGAAGGCAAAAAGCACGCCAAGAAAAAGAAAAAGTCCGGCCCCGAAGAAGAATAACAGTGATAAAAACGCGACGCCCCCCATATCTTTTAGCAAGGAGATATGGAGGGCGTTTTTATGCAAAAAAGTCAAAAATTCCAATGGCTCGGTCCGCTCAAAGCCGGCGTTTGCGCGCTGCTTGGCTTTGCGCTGCTCAGCCTGATCCTCTCAGCCGTGCTGCTGAAAAAGGAGCTTGCGGCAAGCTGGTACTTTCCGCTTTTGCTTGGCGCAGCCGGAATTAGCGGGCTGTGCGGCGGCATTTGCGCCACCAGAAAAGAGCGAAAAAACGGGCTCGTCAACGGCGCACTGGCGGCTGTTTTGCCGTGTCTTGCCTATCTGGCGGCGGCTGCCGGTTCCAGCCGTGGCTTTGCCTGGGGCAGCCTGCTGCCCTGCCTTGTGCTTCTTGCCTGTTCGATCGTCGGCGGTGTGGCTGCCGCCAATAAAAAAATGAAACCGAAAATCAAAAAAAGAAAGTGAGTAAAAATGAACGCAATGACTTTGAACGTAAGGGAAATGAGAAAGTATTCACGTGAGAGCCTCCAAAGCGTGAAGGAGCATTGGCCGCTGCTGTTGCTGACGGCCCTGTTCCTCTGCGGCCTGATTTGCGGCAGCCTTATGCTTAAGAATAACGCGTACCGCTCGGCGGAGCTGGCGGCGTCGGTTTTGAAAAAACTGACGGACGAGCGTTGGTCGTCGCGGCTCAAGCCGCTGCTGGCCGAAGTGCTGACCGGGTTGTTTCTGGCCTTTTTTGCGGGCTTCAGCGCCATCGGTCTGCCGGTCATCCTCTGTTTGCCGTGCGCCAAGGGGTTGGCATACGGCGTGCTGGCGGCGCAGCTTTACACCGTTTACCGCGTGAAAGGCGTCATCTTTTC
>CADBPL010000238.1 GCA_902796535.1 Oscillospiraceae bacterium | reverse complement strand
GGACAGCGTCATCATGGCCATCGGTCAGCAGACCGACACGAAAGGGCTGGAGCCGCTGGAGCTCACCCGCAAGGGCACGATCGTGGCCGACGAATCCACCTTCATGACCAATCTGGAGGGTGTGTTCGCCGTGGGCGACGCCACCAACAAGGGCGCGTCCATCGCCGTGGCCGCCATTGGCGAAGCGCAGAAATGCGCCGACGTGGTCGACAGCTGCCTCAACGGCTACACCGTGGGCTACCGCGCGCCGTTCGTGGTCGAAAAGGAAGTGACCGCGGCGGATTTTGCCGACCGCGAAAAGATCCCGGCCGCCGCCATGCCGCACCTGTCCGGCGAAGAGCGCAAACACAATTTCAAGGAGGTCAACTTCGGTTACGACCCTGAAACGGCAAAAAGCGAAGCGAACCGCTGCCTGGAATGCGGCTGTCTGGATTACTTCAAGTGCAAGCTCCTGCGCTATTCCCGTGAATACGGCGTCGACCCTGCGCCCTATGCCGGTGAAAAATCACAAAACGGCAAGGATGCGACCCACCCGTATCTCATCCACGATCATGACAAGTGCATCCTCTGCGGTCAGTGCGTGCGCGTGTGCGATGAAAAAATGGGCGTCACGGCGCTTGGGCTGGTCAACCGCGGCTTTGTTACGGTGGTTTCGCCCGAATTCCGTCAGACGCTCGACGAGTCCCGCTGCATTGCCTGCGGGCAGTGCGCCGCCCTTTGCCCGACCGGCGCGCTGGAACCCAAAACCCCGTTCCGCAAGAGCGTGCCGCTCGACACAAAGGTGACCCAAACGGTCTGCACCGGGTGCGCGAACCTCTGCCCGCTTGCCGTGCACACCTGCGGCAGCTCCATTATCCGCTGCGAACCCGGCACGGAAGATACGGTTCTGTGCAAAACCGGCGCGTTCGGCTTTGCCCCGCTGAATAACCCTGCCCGTCTGACCGCCTGCTCGGTGGACGGACAAGAAGCGACCCGTGAGGCTGCTCTGGCGGCGCTCGGTGAGCGGATTCAGGGCGGCGCGGTGCTGCTCAACGCCAACATGAGCCGCGAGGCAATTGACAAGGCGATTACCTTTACAAAGGAAAACGGCGCGGCGGCCTGGTCGTTCTTTGAAGCGACCGATTGCGGCGCGGAACGCCGCGTTTTCGGGGAAGCCCGCGATCAGGGCGCAAACGCCGCTTATCTCGCTTCCCTCGGCGTGAAGCCCTACGGCGGCGAAGAAAGCGGCGCGTTCGCCGTGTTCGGCGGCGGGTCGATCGCCCCCAACGGCAGGCTGGTCGGCTATGAAGGCGCCGAACCGCGCGACGCTGCGATCCTGCTGGCGTATCAAACCCCGTTTGAAACGGCCGGAACCTTCACCAAGCCCGACGGCTCCACCGTCCAAACGGTACCCTGCCTTTAATTCGATATAAGACGACCGGCGTCGAACAAACGGTTCGGCGCCGGTTTTTCATACCGTTTTTTCCGCGTTTCGTACCAAATCTATTGACTCAACTCAAATATATAATATAATAAATAAAATTCAGTTTTCGTGCGGCGGCCAAAACCGCTTGTGGGAAATCACGGGTTGACTGACGGCTCTGCGCGGATAGCAGACAAAAAATGAAAGGATGTACAACATGAAGCAAACCGGAAAAATCATTGCCCTGATTCTTTGCCTGTGCCTGACGGCGTCGTTCACGGCGCTGTTCGCCTCGGCGGCGGAACCTTCGGGCAAGTGCGGCGACGACCTGACGTGGGCGTATGACGAAGGTACCGCCACGCTGACCATCAGCGACACGGGGGAGATGGAGGATTATGGCGAGGATTCTGCCCCATGGGAACTCTATTGCGAATCGATCAGGACCCTCGCAATCGGCAACGGCGTCACGAGCATCGGCGCGTGTGCTTTCGAGAATTGCACCGGCCTGACGAGCGTGACGATCCCCGACAGCGTTACGAGCATCGGCAGTTATGCGTTTTATAACACCGCGTATTACAACAACAGCGCTAACTGGGTGAACAATGTTCTTTACATC
The DNA here is from genome assembly GCA_902796535.1 of Oscillospiraceae bacterium. Taxonomy (GTDB): domain Bacteria; phylum Bacillota; class Clostridia; order Oscillospirales; family Acutalibacteraceae; genus UBA8612. The sequence continues at coordinate 329 of CADBPL010000238.1, read as the reverse complement.
GGCAACCATCTGATTGAAGCCAAAGAGTGGGTTTCGGGAGCTTACGAGATCAAACCCGGCACAAAATGTATCGGCACTGTTGCCTTCGCGTGGTGCGAGGGTCTGACGAGCGTGACCATCCCGGACAGCGTCACGAGCATCGGCGATAGGGTCTTCTACGAATGCATCAGTCTGACGGCCATAACGGTCAGCGCAGGTAATCCCAACTATTCCTCTGACAGCTTCGGCGTGCTCTACAACAAGAACAAAACCGAATTGATTCAGTACCCGATCGGGAACACTCGCGCTTCTTTCACCATTCCCGACAGCGTCACGAGCATCGGCAATTT
>CADBPL010000237.1 GCA_902796535.1 Oscillospiraceae bacterium | reverse complement strand
GCCTGCACCGTATAGGTCTTGTGATGCGTTTCCAGAAACAGCTCGCCCCTGACCGTCGGCAGCGTCGAGAGATCCTCGGTTTCTTCCAAAATCCGATAGAATTCCGTCAGGCCGCAGAAGCGGATGTTGGGGAACACCGTCTGCCGTTTCAATTCGTCGATGCGATCCATCATCACGGGCAGCGGGCCGCCGCCATGGTTGCCGTAGCCCCAAAGCAGCGGGATATGGTAAAACCCGTCGGTGAGGTGATGGATGCGCACGGTCTTGGCAAGCTCGTCAAACTCGATGTGGTTGGAATGGCCGGGGTATTCGTGCAGCGTGAGCACCCTGCTGCCGTCGTCGCCCTCCCACCAGAAGTGGATATAGGGGAACAGGGTGTATTCGTTGTAGCGCAGCTTCTGGGTGATGAAATAGTTCAGCCCCGCGTTTTTCAGAATTTTCGGCAGCCCCGCGTTGAACCCGAAGCCGTCGATGTTCACCGCGCAGGTGGCCTTTTTGCCGCAGGTATCCAGCGCGACGCGCTGGCCGTTTTCGATCTGGCGGAACCAGCTTTCTTCCCCGACGCAATGCCCGTCCGTCTCGCACCACATGCCGCCCTGCGGCTCAAACTGGCCTCTGTCCGCCGCGGCGCGCAGCTTCTTCCACAAATCGGGATACTTTTTGCGCATATCCCGCCACAAAACGGCGGACGTTTCCACATAGACATAGTCCGGCTCCCGCTCCATGAGCGCAAGCTGGGTTTCAAACGTGCCCTTCATGCATTCGATCGTTTCGGGGTAGCGCCACTTCCACGCCAGGTCGATATGGGAATGCCCGATGAAATAGACCGTGAACCGCTTCGCATAATCCGCAACCGGCTGCAGCATGGTCAGCGCGGGCTCCAGCTTTTCCAGAATCGTGTCGTCACGCAGCGCGGAAATAACGAAGTTCGCCGTGTCGATCAGGCAGCGGGTGAGTTCCGCCCGCTCCCCCGCCGTCAGCTTTGATTTGTTGATCTCAACTTCGCCCTGCACATAGAGGTTGTCGCGCCGGTTTGACGTGGACAGCAAATGGCAGCCCGCGCGCAAGGAGCGGGCAAGGTTTGCGATCAGGTCGTTTGTTTTTTGCAGCCCCTTCAGGTAATAACGCGCCGTGATGCCGCACACTGGCTTGTTGTTCGGGCTGTCGAGCCGGAGAAAAACGCAGTGTTCGCCGCCGTCCGGGGAGCAGCCAAGGTCAAAATGGCCGCCCATATAGGTGTACAGCTCGACCGGGTGATCGTCGCAGTATATATCCAGATCGTAGCCGGTGTAATAGGTAAAGCCGTAGCGGCCGAATTCGTTCGGGTCAAAGAATTTGCTGATATAAGGCAGGGCAAGCTCCGCCATCATCCAGCCGGTTTGGATCGCGTTCTCATCCCGCTGCGTGAGATCGAAAGCGGGGAACTGCTTCATTTTGTCAATTGAGGGCAGCGGCTCCTCCTCGCTCGCGTCCCAGCCGTGGAAGCGGCGGAGAACGGGGAAGGCGGTATCCTCCAGACATCTGCCGAAATCAAGAACGTCGTCCGGATTCCGGCACTCGTTTTCGCGGTAATAAGCAAGCGGCTTAAAATGTGCGTTTTCGGGTTTCATACCATTCAGCGTGCGATTCTTCGTGCCGCACAAAAGAAGAGGACGCAGCCTCCCTTTGTGCCCGAATCGCTCCTCCTTTTTGATTATTAAACGCCGGCAGCACAAGGGCGCCGGAAAAAGTTTGCCGGTAAAATTATACCTTCGGCCAAAGCCCGTGTCAACAAAAATGCGGCGATTGATTGTTCGGCCGCTGTGTGCTGCAAGGAAACGGAATACAGGGTCGCCGTCAGGCAGCGAAAGGAAAGACCGATCCCAAGGAAAAGCCTGCCGATCTGCCCGATCACCCTGCTGCTCAAGGTGATCCGGAATTTACCCTTCAGCCGCAAATCCACCTTCAAACCGGTATTGCCAAAACGGCCGCCCGCAAAAGCGGACAGCCGTTTTTTCGTTTCAGGAAAGGTAAATCACCTGCGAGCCTTCCCACGCGAGATAGTTTTTCTGCACGCCGATCTCTTCCATCCAGGCGCGGACTTCGAGCGTTTTCAGGTTGCCGTTCGTGTTGTTCCACACCCAGGTCGGCGTCGGCCACAGGCAGACCGCGGGCGCGACCTGCTCATAGAATTCTCTGGAAACGCCGTCCTGACCATGGTGCGCCATTTTGCAGATATCGCATTTCAGCAGCGCCTTGTATGCGGGGTTGGCAAGCACCTTGTTGCCGGCGCCGACGCCGGCGTCGCCGGTGAACAGAACGCTTTTTCCGCCCAGATCCATGCGGAAAATGCAGGAGGATTCGTTGACGTTCGTAAACGCGGGATCAAAGGTGTAAAGCACTGTGATTTTTGCCGCGCCGATGTTGAAAACGTCGCCGTCGCTCAAAAGCTGAACCTTTTCGGGGAACGCCTTGCTGAGCCGGTCAAACGTGCCGACCATTTCCGCCCCCTCCTCTGATGAAATGGAGGCGTAAAATTCATACGGCGCGTATTTTAACAGCACCTTGTCAAAGCTGACCTGTTTGCGGCGGTTTTCCGCAGCCTCGTAAAACACCTCGACATGGTCGGTGTGAGGGTGTGAGAGGAACCACGCGTCGATTTTCGGAACCCTCTGCCCGGTCACCGCTTTCAGATACTGAATAAAGCAATCCGTTTCAAAGCGAAAGCCGCCGTCGATAACAATGACCTTGCCGTCCTGCGTGGTAATGATAAAGCTGTCACCGATCGTATCCTGAACGGAGCGGAGCATATGGATCGCATTTTGATTCATCGTGTTCGGAACGCCTTCTTTTTTAACTTCAAAATAATACCGGATCCCGTCGAACAGAGATCGGATTTTTGCCCAGACGCTTTGGAAAAACGCGGTCAGGCGGCTGCCAAAGGGATCGGCGGCCGAAGCCGGTTCGGCCTGCGCTGCCGAAGCCAACACCGGCATGGCGCAGCCCGCAGCCAGCAGCAGTGCGAGAAAAACAGCAAGTAGTTTTTTCATGTTCATCCTCTTTTTTCGGTTTTAGTCAAGATGGGTTCAGACTGCCTTGGCGCTCAGGAAGAGCTTGCTCAGGAATTCATACACAAGGCGGAAGAAGTTGAGGATCATTTGCAGCGCATTCCCCTGCTGCGCCGCAGCAGGCTCCTCGTCTGCTGCAGGCGCGGCGAGCGCAACGGTCTGGTCGATCAGGCTGCAGTAGGCAAGGTTAGCGCTGTCGGGCCCGAGCGAATCGGCGGGCGTGCTCTGAGAAACCTCGGCCAGCAGCAGACCCGCCTGCTCAAGCAGCGCCACGTCGGCCGCGTCGACCGTGCCGTCGCGGGTCGCGTCGCACGCCAGAAGCTGCGCGGCGGTAAACGCATCCGCGCCGAGCATACCGTTCACATAAAGCCCGGTGAAATACGCGTCCGTGCCGTCATACACGCCGTCGCCGTCGACGTCGCCGAACACGATCAGCGCATAACAGGCGATCGGCGTCGTGCCGTCATAAACGATCACGTTGGTTCCGGTCGAATACGTGCCGTTGACCTGCCCGGTGAAGGCGCAGGTATAGTCGCCTTTCGCGGTGAAATAGGCCTCCGGGTCGGTCACGTTGGGCGCAAGGCCGTAAATGAGGCGGGCGGCCGGATCGATCACGGTGCCGGCTCCGGCAGCCGGAAGAAGCGTTTCAAGGGGCTGATCCAGCGTCAGCGTCACGCTGTAGCTGCCGCTCACCGAAGCGCTTGCGAACGAACAGCCGAAATAGTAGGTCTGACCCATGATCAGATCATATTCCAGCTCGAAGCGGACGCCGAACGAGCTGCCGCTGTTATTGTCCTGCGCGAGCAGCGCATGGTCGGCGTCGTACAGCTTCGCCTGCGGCTTTGTCAACAAAGTGGAGGATCTGAGCGTATAGCGGCCCGATACGGCGGGGACGAACCGGAGCATGACGGTCTGCCCGGCGTTGACCGAAATACTCTTCGTTTCGCCGGCATGGATATCGCAGAAATCCAGACCGCATCTGTCGCAGACGCCGTCAAAGTCTGCATCCGGGTGGCTGATCGGCACAACTGCCGTAAAGGTCTTGCCGCACTGAGAGCAGGTATAGCGTTTCAGGCCCTCCTGCGTGCAGGTCGCCGGGGTGATCACTTCCTCAACATAAGTGTGAATGTGAAGGCTGAGCGAGGCGCCGAGCAGCGGGGCGTTGTTTTCGCCGATCACAATGGCGTCCCAATCCTCCTGCGCGCCCGGATAGGCAACGTTTCTGAGGTTATAGCAGCCGTTGAACGCGTTGGCGCCGATGGTGGTGACGGAAAGCGGAATATCCAGCGAGGTCAGCCGCGCGTTGCCCTCAAACGCATGGGGGCCGATCACCGTGACGCTGCCGTCTGAAGGGATGTAGCTGCGGCCCGTGCCGATAACGAGCGTGCCGCTGCTCTTTTCGATCACGCACTGGTTGACACAGCGGTAAACGGTGTTTTGTTCGGCCACGGAGACCTCCGTGACTTTGGAGCAGAAGGCAAACGCGGCGGAACCGATGGAAGTGACCGTTTTCGGGATCGAGATCTCTTCCGCGCCGCTGCAGCCGTAGAACGCTTTTTCACCGATCGCGGTGACGCCGTCCGGAATGTAGAGCATCGAAAAAGACGAACAGCCGCTGAACGCCTCGTCCTGAACGCGCGTGATCGAATCGGACAGCATGACCACGCTCAATGACGAGCAGCCCTTGAACACTCTGACGTCGATGGTCGTGACGGCGTCCGGGATGCTGATCGAGCTCAGGGAGGAGCAGCCCATAAAGGCCTCGGGACTGATCGTCCGAACCGAATCGGGGATCGTGACGCCGTCCAGAGAAGAACAATTCTGGAACACGGCATTGTTGATCCGTGTAAAATCCGTGTTGCTGGGCAGTCTGACGGTCTGGAGGTCGGCGCAGCTGGCAAAGGCGTTCATGCCGATGTCGGTCACACTGTCCGGAAGATAGATCGAGGTCAGACCGGCTTTGGTGAAAGCGCCGGTGCTGATGGTCGTGACCGTGTCCGGGATCGTAATGCCCGTGAGAGCGGAGCAGGCGTTAAACGCACTGATGCCGATCTGCGTGGTGCCTGTGTTGAGGGTAACGGTTTGCAGCGAAGAGCAGAGGATAAACAGGTTGGTCGGCAAATCGCTGACGCTGCCCGGAATTTCGATGTGCTCAAGGGCGGTGCATTCGCGGAACGCGTCGCGCCCGATGGTCACAACGCTGTCCGGAATGTTGATGGTCTCAAGTGCGGAACAGCCCGCGAACGCATAGGCGCCGATGCTTGTGACCCGGCTGTCAAGCACGACGGTCTGGATCAGCGTCAGGCAGGCTTTCCACGGGATCGTGCCCGCGCTGCCGTAGGTGAAATCATACATGTCGCCCGTGCCGGTGATCGTCAGCGTCGCCGTTTCTTCATCGTAGCGCCACGTCAGCTCGTCGCCGCAGACGCCGCTCGTAACGATCAGGCGGTTGCATTTTTCGCAGCGGCCATCCTGATCGTTGTCGACATGGCCGGTCGCCGGGATCGGCGTGGATTGCGTCGCACCGCACCCACAGGCGTAGATCACCGCGCCGTTTTCCGTGCAGGTCGCCGGAATGGAAGCGATCCGGATGGTGAAGCTGTGCGTGTGGAAGTGCATGGTCACGCTGTTGAACACGTCGTTGCCGGAAAGGATCGTGACCTCGTTCCACTCCTCCTGCGTGCCGTTATAATAAACGTCGGTCAGGCTGCTGCAACCGTAAAACGCGTTTTCGGAAATGGTCTCGATGCTGTTGGGAAGCGTCAGGCTCGTCATCTTGTCGCAGTTGCGGAACGCCTGACTGCCGATCTCTGTCGCGCCGTTTTCAAAAATGACCGTTTTGATCTTCGGCCGGCGGACGGCGGGGTCGGAATCGGAAATATGGAACAGGTTCGCGGGAACGCTTTCGACCGCGGGGCCGATCGTGACCGTTACGCCTTCGCCGCTCGTGCCAGCGCTGTAAAACTCTTTGGAACCGGTGTTGAAGCTGCCGGAAACGGCGGCGTTATAGTAGATCTCCGTCAGGCCGGTGCAATTGTAGAACACGCCGACGCCCAGCCCGGTCACAAATTCGGAAAGGGCGATGCGCTGCAGCGCGTAACAATTCTGGAACGCATTATAGGCCAAATACGTCACACTGTCGGGCAAAGACACGTCTTCCAGCAAAACGCAGCCATAAAACGCGCAGGCGCCCACGCGCGTGATACCGTCCTCGATCACAAGGTGCTTCACCGTGTTGCAGAACGGGCTCCACGGCGCCGTGGTCTTGCCGGAAGAATAGGAATAGGTGCGCATACTGCCCGTACCGCTGACAATCAGGGTATCGGTGTCCGGATCATAGCGCCACGATATGCTGCCGTCATCGCCGCTGAGCACGGTGTACCGGCCGCAGACCTCGCAGTAATTGTCGTTGTTTTCGTCGGTGTGGGGCAGCTTGGGCAGCACGGTCGTGTAGGTGCTGCCGCACAGGCAGGTGTAAACGGTTCTGCCCTGGCTCGTGCAGGTCGCCGGCGTCGTCTCCTCTTGATAGGTGTGCGTATGATACACCAAAGCGCTGACCAGTTCGTCGTTCTGCGCGCCGAGCGTGACGTTGTTCCAATCCGACTGGGCGCCGCAATAATAGGCGTGGGTCAGGCGGCCGTTGGGATAGTTGAGAACGTCTGCCAGAACGGCAAGCGGAACGCCGTCAATCTGCGTTTCACCGGCGGCAACGGCTGCGTTGTAACTCGCCTGCGCCGCGGCGACCTCATCCGCAGAGAGGCTCAGCCGGAACGCGCCGTCACCGATGCTCGTAACGCTGGCCGGAACGGACACGCTTTCAAGCCCGATATCGTAACCGAAGGCCTGGACGCCGATGCGCTCAGCGCCGTCGGCGATCACGACGGTTTGCAGACCGAAGCACTCATAGAACGCCCCAACGCCGATATTGCCGGAAACCGAGGCGCGCGTCATGCTCAGGCAGTGGAGGAACGCGCAATCGCCAATGCTCGTCACACTGTTCGGCATCGCAACACTTTGTATGTACACGCAGTTTGCAAACGCCTCCTCCGCGATCGCCGTGACGCCGGCAGGAATGGCGATGTCGCCTATCGCGCTCTCTTTGCAGTGGATCACTTCGGTGTGATCGGCGGAAGAGAACGCAAGATCGCCCTCATAATATTCATACTGTTTTTCGGCGCCCCACGGCCGGCCGGACAAAGTGCCCGCGTAATACAGCGAGCTTGTATTGAGAAACGCGTTGGTTCCGACGTCTGTCACGCTGTCGGGCAACGTAGCCTCCAGCCTGCTGCAATAGGCAAACGCAGCGTAACCGATACGCCCGACGCTGCTCGGGATCGTCAGCTCCCGGAGATTGCGGCAGCCGTAAAAGCAGGAATTATCGATGGTCAAAAGCGAATCCGGCAGCGTAAGGTCGCTCAGGGCATAGCAATCGCCAAACGCGTTCTTACCGATCGAACGCAGGGGGCCGGTCACCCCAACGCGAACAAGGCCGGCGCAGTTTTGAAACGCATGCTCGTCAACGGTCGTGACACGGCTGCCGAGGGTCACGTTTTGCAGCTGGCCGCAGTTCATAAAAGCGCTTTGGCCGATGGTTTCAACGCCGCTGCCGGTATCCAGACTCATCAGCCTGCCGCATCCCTGGAACGCTTCGTTTCCAATGCTTTTGACCGTATCGGCGATTGTCACCGATTCCACATAGACAAAGCCATAGAAAGCGCAGTTGCCAATGTGCGTGACGCCGCTTTCAATGACGATGGCGGTCGCCAGATTGTAATCGTTACTGTACGGCGCGGTGGTGATCATGGCGCTGCCGACACTCTGAACGCTGTAATCATCCATCGGCCCGGAGCCACTGATGGTCAGGGTGCCGTTGCTGAACGTCCAGGTAACGCTGCCGCCGCAGTACCCGTCGAACGCCTGCGCTCTGGGCGCAAGGGTGAGCGTGTAAGCCGGCAGAATGCCGACGACAAGCGCCAGCGCCAGCAGGACGGACAATACCTTTCTGCTTTTGAATGATTTCACAAGATCCCCTCCAAACAGTGAATTTTG
>CADBPL010000236.1 GCA_902796535.1 Oscillospiraceae bacterium | reverse complement strand
TGATGATTACTCACAAAATTGTTTACATTATATGCTTGCCTGTCGGATAAAGTCAAGAAGAATCGGGCTGAGGCACGGCGTTTTGCGCAAAGATTGGCACTATACACAAAAAAATCCCAATAAACCGATTTAAACTGCGGAAAAACACTATTGTTTTTTGAAGGAAAATAAGATAGAATCTATTTGTTGATTTGCGCGTTTTGCCAAGTCGGCGCTTCATAAGGTGTTATGATATTGACGAATACATAAGAAAGGATAACCAAAATGAACGCATTAAACAAAAAGACGGTTGAAGACATTGACGTAAGCGGCAAAAAAGTGCTGGTTCGCTGCGACTTCAACGTGCCGCTGAAAGACGGCGTCATCACAAGCGACAAGCGCATCGTCGCTTCCCTCCCCACCATCCAGTATCTTCTCAAAAACAACGCAAAGGTCATTCTTTGCTCTCACCTCGGCAGACCCAAGGGTGAGGTCATGCCCGAATTCTCGCTGGCTCCCGTGGCGGCCCGCCTGTCCGAGCTGCTGGGCGTCGAAGTGAAAATGGCGGCCGACGTTGTCGGTGAAAGCGCGCAGGCGCTCGCCGCTTCCCTCAACGAGGGCGAAGTGCTGCTGCTTGAAAACGTCCGCTTTGAAAAGGGCGAAACCAAAAACGACCCCGAACTGAGCAAGGCGTTTGCCGCTCTGGCCGACATCTTCGTTAACGATGCGTTCGGCTCCGCGCACCGTGCGCACTCCTCCACCACCGGCGTAGCCGACTATATTCCCGCCGTGTGCGGTTACCTGATCCAAAAAGAAATCAGCTTCATCGGCGGCGCGCTGGAAAACCCGAAGCGCCCGTTCGTCGCCATTCTCGGCGGCGCGAAGGTTTCCGACAAGATCGGCGTGATCACCAACCTGCTTGACAAGGTCGACACCCTGATCGTGGGCGGCGGCATGGCCTACACCTTCATGAAATACCTCGGCCACAGCATCGGCATTTCGCTTTGCGAAGAAGACAAGGTCGAGCTGGCCGGCGAAATGATGAAGAAGGCCGAAGAAAAAGGCGTTCGCTTCCTCATCCCGATCGACAACAAGGTCGGCAAGGAATACAGCCCCGACACCGACGCCATGCTCGTCAATTCCGACGATATCCCCGACGGCTGGATGGGACTTGACATCGGCCCCGAAACCCAGAAGCTGTTTGCCGAAGCCATTCAGGGCGCCGGCACCGTGATCTGGAACGGCCCGATGGGCGTTTCCGAATGGGATCAGTTTGCCGCCGGCACCATCGCCGTGGCGAATGCCGTGGCCAATTCCGGCGCGATCAGCATCATCGGCGGCGGCGACAGCGCGGCAGCCGTTCAGAAGCTCGGCTTTGCCGACAAGATGAGCCACATCTCCACCGGCGGCGGCGCTTCGCTGGAATTCATGGAAGGCAAAGAGCTGCCCGGTATCGCAGCCCTCAACGATAAATAATAACGAAAGGATCGTTTGCGTTATGGATAAAAAACTTCGCCGTGCCGTCATTGCCGGCAACTGGAAAATGAACAAGACCCCGGATGAAGCCGTTGCGCTCATCAACGAGATCAAGCCCCTCATCGCCGACGCGGATTGCGACGTGGTCGCCTGCGTGCCCTACGTTGATCTGTTCGTTGCCATGGAGGCCGCCAGGGGCTCCAACCTGAAAATCGGCGCCGAAAACTGCCACTGGGCGGAAAAAGGCGCGTTCACCGGCGAAATCTCCGCCGCCATGCTGAAAGCGATCGGCGTGGAATACGTCATCATCGGCCACAGCGAGCGCAGACAGTATTTCGGCGAAACCGACGAAACCGTCAACCAGCGCGTTCGCGCCGCGCTTGACAACGGCCTGAAGGTCATCCTTTGCGTGGGTGAGCTCAAGGACGAACGCCTGGGCGGCATCACTGAGGAGATCGTTCGCAAGCAGACCAAGGTCGCTCTTGCCAATGTGACCGAGGCGGAGCTTGCCAACATCATCATCGCCTACGAGCCCGTGTGGGCCATCGGCACCGGTCTGACCGCCACGGCGGAACAGGCGGACGAAACCAACGGCCAGATCCGCAAGGTCATCTGCGAGCTTTACGGCAAAGACGCGGCGGACAAGATCGTCATCCAGTACGGCGGCTCGATGAACGCCGGCAACGCGGATGAACTCGTCGCCCGCTACAATGTTGACGGCGGCCTGATCGGCGGCGCTTCCCTCAAGGCGCCCGATTTTGCGGCGATCGTCAAAGCGGCAAGCAAATAAAACAAACGCTGAACGCTCTGATCAAACGGTTGGTCAGAGCGTTTCTGTGAAGAACAGGATTAACATCGCGTAAAAATCAGAAAGGAGGAGCGATTCGGGCATAAGGCGAGATATTTCATCTCTTTTTATGCAAAATCCGAATCGCGTGGCGATTATGAAAAAACCGATTCTTCTTTGCATCATGGACGGCTTCGGCAAAAACCCGAGCGATTACGGCAACGCCATTGTGGCTGCCAACACACCGAATTTAGATAAGCTCTTTTCCGAGAACCCCCTCACCTACATCGGCGCGTCTGGGCTGAACGTCGGCCTGCCGGACGGGCAGATGGGCAACAGTGAGGTCGGCCACACCAACATCGGCGCCGGCCGCGTGGTGTATCAGGAGCTGACCCGCATTTCCAAATCGATCGACGACGGCGACTTTTTCACCAACGAATCGTTTGTGAAGGCCGTTGAAAACTGCAAGGCAAATACTTCCGCGCTGCACCTGATGGGCTTGATGAGCGACGGCGGCGTGCACAGCCACAACACGCACCTTTACGCCCTGCTGGAGCTGGCAAAGCGCAGCGGGCTGGACAAGGTTTTTGTGCACTGCTTCATGGACGGGCGCGACGTACCGCCCACCTCCGGCATTGACTACCTCGCGCAGCTGCAGGCCAAATGCGAAGAGATCGGCGTGGGCCTGATCGCCAGCGTCATGGGCCGTTACTATGTAATGGATCGTGAAAAGAAATTTGACCGCGTCGAAAAGGCCTACCGTGCGCTGACCGCGCTTGACGCGCCTCAATTCGATTGCTGGAAGACCATGATGGAAAAATCCTATGCAGACGGCGTGACGGACGAATTCATCGTGCCGTGCGTGAGCGACAAGGCGCAGCCCGTGCAGGACGGCGACAGCGTGATCTTTTTCAACTTCCGCCCCGACCGC
>CADBPL010000235.1 GCA_902796535.1 Oscillospiraceae bacterium | reverse complement strand
GGCCTTGCACTGCTTGCGGGTGAGCGCGCCTTTTTCTTTGTTGGCGCACAGCACGGTCGCCTTGGCCTTGTGCAGGGGCATGAGCTCAATGATGTGCTTGGGGCAGGTGTTGATGCAGGCCTTGCACGCGCGGCAGGTGAGGGGGTTGATGCGCGCCACGCCGTCGCAGATCTGAATGGCTTCATACGGGCAGGCGGCGACGCAGTCGCCGAAGCCGATACAGCCGTAGATGCAGTCCTTCGGGCCGCCGAAGAGCTGAGTGGCCATCTTGCAGCTTTCCACGCCGCTGTAAATGAGCTTGGTGCCCGCATTGTGGGCGTTGCCCTGACACAGCACGACCGCCGCCATGGGCTCGACCTCACCGGCGGAAAGTCCGGTGATCTGCGCAATTTTTTTGCTCACCTCAGAGCCGCCGGGTGCGCACAGCGTGGTGCAGTCCGTTTTGCCCTGTGAGAGCGCGGCGGCGTAACCGTCGCAGCCGGAAAAGCCGCAGGCGCCGCAGTTCACGCCGGGCAGCTCGGCGCGGATGGATTCTGCCTTTTCATCGACCGGCACCGCCATGACGATGGAGGCGACGGCGAGCATTAAACCGGCAAGGATGCCGATGGCGGAAACAATGATGACCGCAAGAACGATTGAATTCATAGTCGCACCGTCCCTTCCTTAAATCGTAACGCCGGGGAAAATGCCCTCGACCAGACCGGTGAACCCGAGGAACGAGACCGCTGTCAGCGACGCGGCCACCAGCGTGATGGGCAGACCCTGCATGAATTTCGGAATGTCGCAGCTTTCCATGCGCTCCCGCACGCCGGCGAACATGACCATGGCCAGCAGGAACCCGACGCCCGCGCCAAATGAGTTGGTGAGGCTTTGGACGAAGTTGTAGCCGTTGTCCACGTTGAGCAGCACCACGCCGAGCACGGCGCAGTTGGTGGTGATCAGGGGCAGATAAATGCCCAGCGCGCTGTAAAGCGACGGAATGTATTTTTTCAGTACGATCTCAACCAGCTGCACCAGCGCGGCAATGACCAGAATGAACACGATGGTTTGCAGATAAGCCAGATCGTTCTTTTCCAGCAGCGTGTTGATGGGGTAGGTCACGGCGGTAGCCAGCACCATCACGAAAATCACGGCGGCGGACATACCCACGGCGGTGTTCAGCTTTTTGGAAACGCCGAGGAACGGGCAGATGCCGAGGAATTTGCACAGAATGAAGTTCTGCGTCAGGATGGCGGTCAAAAGGATGAACAAAAAGGCTTTCATTCTACCGTCGCCTCCTTTACGTTCTCTGCGCTGTCGGTTTGGATGAGCTTGCAGGAGGCCGCCATCGGGCAGCTTTCGCACCCGTGCAGCTCAGCCTTCGGCTTACCTCTGCCTTCGGCAATCTTGTTGGCGCAGGCCATGAGGATGCCGAACACGAAGAAGCCGCCGGGCGGCAGGATGAAGATGGTCATGGGGTTTTGGGAAAGAAGCGGGATCGCGTGACCGGCAAAGCTGCCCGCGCCGAGCAGCTCGCGCACAATGGCCATGGCGAGCAGAGCTGCGGTGAAGCCGATGCCCATGCCAAGCCCGTCGACCGCGGAAGCCAGCACCTTGTTTTTGCCGGCGAACGCTTCCGCGCGGCCGAGGATGATGCAGTTGACCACGATCAGCGGCAGATACACGCCCAGACTTTCATTCAGCGCGGGCGCGAACGCCTTGACGATCATCTGAACGATGGTCACGAACGAGGCGATCACAACGATGTATGCCGGGATACGGACTTTGGAGGGGATGATCTTGCGCAGCGCGGAAATGGCGATGTTGGAGCAGATGAGCACGGCGGAAGCCGAGATCCCCATGCCGATGGCGTTGGTGACCGAGGTGGAGACCGCCAGCGTCGGGCAGGTGCCGAGCACCAGGCGCAGCACCGGGTTTTCAGCCAGGAAGCCTTTGGTCAGTTCTTTGATCAACGGTTTTTTCTCAGCCATTGTACGCGCCTCCTTTCACAGTTTCATAAAGTGTGAGCGCTTCGTTGACCGCTTTGGTCACGGCCTTTGAGGTGATGGTCGCGCCGGTCAGCGCCTGAATTTCGTTTTCGCCGGGGTTGTTTTTGGCCACCCCGATGTCGGCGACCTTGTCGACGAACTGCCTGAGGAAGCTTTCTTCTTTGGCTCTCATGCCAAGACCGGCTGTTTCGTTCAGCGCCAGGATCTGGATGCCGGCGACCTTGCCTTCGCTCGTCACGCCGGTCATGACCTTCACGTCGCCGCCGTAGCCCTTGGTCATGGTGATGAACACGAAGCCGACGGCGCTGCCCTGCGCGTCTTTGCCGATGCAGTATTCGACGCCGCCCTGACTGACCTCTTCAAATTCCGAGGCGGCGGGCAAAACCTCCTGCCGGGTTTTAAGTTCGGTCTGCTTTGCCAGCTCTTCGATCCGCGGCGCGGTGACCTTGTTGGTCATGGCCAGCAGGAACGAGGCGACTAAACAAATCGCGAGCAGGATCACGGCCGGTTTGACGATGTCGGAGACTTTGAAGTTTTTCATTTTGCTTCAGCCTCCTTCTTTTCTTTTTTCGGAGTGCCGAAGGGCTTGGGGGTGGTGAGCCGCTCAATGTGCGGCACGAGAATATTCATGATGATGATGCTGAACGAAACGCCCTCCGGCAGGCTGCCGAACAGGCGGATCATGGCGGTGAGCAGGCCGCAGCCCACGCCGAAAATGAGCTTGCCCTTGAAGTTGATGGGCGTGGTGGAATAATCGGTCGCCATAAAGATCGCGCCGAGCATCAGGCCGCCGCTGAGCAGGTGATAGGCCACAAACGTGAGATTGCCCTTGCCCGCAATGAGCATGATCAGC
>CADBPL010000234.1 GCA_902796535.1 Oscillospiraceae bacterium | reverse complement strand
CTTCGCCGTGGGCGCATTCTTCGCCGTGGGCGGTGTACTCATCTATCTGGATCAACTGATCAGAGACCTCAACAATTACTATACCGTCGAATTCAAACCGATCCCGCAGCACCTGATCAACGAACGCGACGTGTATGAAACGGACGCAAACGGCAAACGGAAGCTCACGCTCAACGCCTACGCGTTCTACAACGCGGTGCCGTGCAACCGGACAGAAAAATCCGAGGATTGGGAGAAGCTGAAGAACTACGGCGACCTGAACGGCGACGTGGGCCGCCAGTGGATCGCGCTGTATACCACGAAGAACCCCGACCTGGGCGAACCGATCCTTGCCGCCTCCCTGAAAACGGTGATGGGCAGCGCCGATCTTCCGGCCGGGTATGAAGAGGGTCTGAAGCTCTCCGGCGCGAAAACCTTTTTGAACCTGACGGACGACCATTACACATACAACAACGAAACCGGCGGCATCTACCTCTATTGGCAGCGCGCACAGACCGTCGTGCACGGTCAGGCCTCCGCCTTCAGCGGCGGTACGCTGGCGCTGGCGTCCGGCGGCGGCTTCCTGGCGGGCGGCGCGCTTGGCGCGTGTGTGCTTTCGCTTTTAAAGAAAAAGAAAGAGACCGCCGCATAATACGAGCTGAAAGCAGGGGTTCGATCGGAACCTGTTATATCAGGTGGGGTTCATAAGGAGCGGGACGCGCGCGGTTTATAGGAGGAACAGTATGGCAACGAAAACAATCGCTTTCTTTTTGTCTTTGTTTTTTGTGATCGGCGACGCCTTTATGGCTGCGTTTCCGCAGAACCGGCTGGAAATCAGGAAAGCTGACAACGCCGTTCCGTTTTATGTGAACGGGAAGAATGAAGAGAAGACGCTGTCTTACGGCGTTGCTTCCGAACGGAATCTTTTTGAGCCGGGGGAAGAGATCCGGGTGGTCATTGACAACCGGGCGCAGGCGCTTTACGGCACCCGCGCAAAGGTTGCTGTTTTTTCAAAACAGGCGGGGTTTGACAAGGTCGGCTATTTCGTTTTTGAAAAGGAGGACGCGCAGTACACGTTCCGTTTTTCTTCTGCGCGCAACGGCATTTTCACCGTGACGCTGAAAACGGTTGAAAACAGGGAATACAGCTTTTGCATCGGTGTTATGCCGAAAAATGAAATTGCCGGCGACCGTTTTTATTATGGCGTTCAGCCGTATATCACAAGAGCAAAGGCGTGGGACGTCAACAACCGCATTCCCGGGTTTGACGCAGACGAAAGCGTTGACCGGATCCTTGACGCCGCCGCGTATCTCGGGGTCAACCTGATCAGAGAAAACGGCATGGACTGGGGCAGTATGCAGGCCGGCCCGTATGCTGATGTAACCTTTGATGTGCAGGACGGACTCATTGCCAAAGCCAACGCCAGGGGAATGAAATACAACTGGATCCTGGGCACGGTTACGACCCGCTGGGGCCTGAACGAACGGTATAAAAATGTTGACGTCGTTCCGAACCTCTGGGCGTATCCGCCGGAGGAAAGCATGTGGAACGACTACATCACCAAGTTGGCGGATCATTACCGGCGGAACGGGATGATTCTGTATGAGATCTGGAACGAACCGGACTGGGAATTTTTTGCAGGCACACAGGAAGAATATTTCACAATTCTTGAAAACACGGCAAAAATCCTGAAAGCCGCCAACCCCGACGCCTATGTTTACACGGGCGGTCTTGCTTTTGCCTGGCGTGACGAGGCTTTTCCGTTTTATCAAAAGAGCAATGAGCTGATGCGCAAGGGGCTGCTTGACAACTGGGGCTATCACAACCACGACAGCAACGCAAATTACGCCAAAAATGTCCGGGCGACCGTCGCTCTCGCAAAAGCTGCGGGGCTCACGTGCGGCGGCATCAACAGCGAAAGCGGCATTGTCGGCGCAGACGCTTCGTTAATTGCAAGAAAGGCGCTGTTCACGCGGTCGACCGGCTCCGACGGATATGTTTCTTTTTCGTTCCGAAAAACCGTCAATGACCCCAGCGACGTTTCGGATTACGCCTTTTTTGACGAGTATCTGCAGCCGGGTGAGGCGGTTCTCACCTTTGGAACCGTGATCCGTTTTCTCGGAAACGCCGATTACATCGGCAACCGCTCGGAGAAAAAGAATATCATCATGGATGAATACAAAACGGCGGACGGCACGATCCTTGCCTGTTATTCCTTCGGAGAAACCAAAAGAATAAAAATGCCCGGGAACGTCAGCGCCTGCTATGATATGTACGGCAACCCGATCGCATTCGGCAAACGGCTCCGGATTACCGAGGCGCCGGTTTATCTGCTGCTTGACCGGTAGGCCGCAGCAGGCGAACTGCTTCGGGGATAGATCGCGCTCCCATGGGCAGGCTGCCGCTTTTCACACCAATCAAATAAGCCGGACGACCTTTCAACGGCCGTCCGGCTTATTGATATTTCAGAGCAGTTTAATCGGCGCTTTTGACGCTGTTGTTAAGCGTAAAGCCTCTTGTCAGCGTGTTGACGGACGCCCCGGCAACATATTTTACCGTGACGTCGATGCGCTTGGCTTTCACCGCGGGCAGTTCGCCGCTGTAAGGGATGGTTACGGTTTTTCCGGGCAGGATAACGGTTGATTTGACGGCGTCAAATTCAAGATCCAGATCAGAAGCTGTGACAGACAAAACCTTGACCGGAGCGACCTTGTCCAGATTTTTGATCACGATGGCGTGGTCGTCGGAAGAAAGATAGCCGGCAGGCGATTCATCAAAGCAAAAATGGATCCCCATATTGACATTGTCCGAATAGCCGAACTGCGGAAAAGCCGGATCCGAATAAACGTCTTTGAGTTCGTCCGTCAACAGCAGCTTTTCAATCAGCGTCATGGTGTAATCCTGAACGGAATACCCCCCGTGAAAAGCGCGTTGCGCAAACCAGGTGTTGTCGGGCAGAAACGCCGTGGACGCGTCAATATCCATGGCAGGTGAAACATGATTGTGCGCCGGATCGCTGCAGGCGGTGCCTTTGGCCACATAGCCGTCGCTGAAATGCTCCCCGAATTTGGAGCAGAAGGCGCCGGTGGCAAGCTTGGTGGGCAGCAGAACGTCCGTGTTGTCATCTCCGCCCAGGCATTCCTTTATGCCGCAGCCGCTGACGATCGCCAGATCGACGCCTTTTGCCTGACAGGCTGCAAAAATGCTCCCGAGCTTGGGCGTCATATCGTAATGAATGAGGTCGTTGGCTTCGATGATCGGGGCGCTTTCGACCGGGTCGAGGAATTCCTCCTTCAGCAATTCATAATACTCGTTTGAGCACAGCGCATACATACTGCTCCAGTAGCGCCACATGTCAGCCACCTCCGCCAGACCGAAGCTGGCAAAGTCGCTGAGGTAACGGAAATGCCTTTCTTTTAACAGCTTCTCAAATTTGGCGGGGCTGCGGAGAAGGTTTTCCGCGTAGACAAGAATATCGTCAAGCGGAACGTCGGCGTCCGCTTCCAGAATGTGCTTGATGGCGTCGGTTCCGGCGAGCGCAGGGTAGATCATCACCGCTTTTGCAACGTCGCTGTCATCCGGATACCGGTAGAAATAGGCGGCAATGATCTGGCCGCCGTAGCTGTGGGAGCAGAGCCTGACCGTTTCCGACCCCGTGCAGTCCTTTACAGCTTTGATAAACGACCTGAGCTGAGAAGCGAGCGCAAGTGAATCAAGCTGGCTGTTATAACAAAAAACAAAGGTCCTGTTCGGATCGGTCTTGGCGGCAACGTCCTTCACAAAGTCGGCCATGGCAAGGTATTTGCCGTTTTTATAGTTGGCAAGGTAACCCGCGCTGCACCGTTCGGGATCCTGCGAAAACGACTCGATCCCGTAATCGGAGCTCCCGTCGGGGTTGCAGGTCAGCTTATACAAAATCTCTTCGGCGTCCTGTCCGATCCGGGTGCCGAATTTGTCAAATCTCCCGAACGCAAGGCCGGCCAGCCGAACCATCAGGGTCGGAGAATCCGCAATGATTTTGCCGAGCAGCGTCCGGGCGGTAAAGGGCCAGAGCTGTTCTTCGTTCTTCTGGTCGATATCGATGCCCATCACGGTTTCGATAAACCCGGGAACGATGATGACAGGCGTATCGTCTTTTGCGGCGCCGGCGAAGATACAGCAGGAAAAGGCAAGCACCGCGCTCATCAGCAAACAGATTGTTCTTTTCACAAAACACACCTTCTCACAGTCAAGATTTAGGGCGGCAAACCCGACCGTTTTGCCGGTCAGGCCGATCTGTATCGAATCAGGCTTGTGCGTTTTTTCAGACGCGCTTGAAACAGATCGCGCAGGTTTGCCTGTGACTGATCCCGTCAGGGCTGCGGTTCGATCCGTCTTTTTTACTATACACCATTTTGTGCCGGATGTACAGTGTGACGAACCAAAAAGCGCGTTTTTCTTTTTGTGGGAAGAACCGCTTCACTCAAAAACAATAAACTCCGGTTCCACCGTTTCCGTTACAAATTCGTGCTCTCTGTCAATGCAAAAAATTTTGTGTTGTTTTCTCAGGGAGGAAGCGTGTATTTTCAAAACGCAGAAATCGGTGTTTTCTCTGCGTGCCTTCGCCTTCCAGTCCGGATAACCGCTGACGTTGATGTAATAATCCGCATCGTCCGTAAGAAAAACAAAGCGGTTGTTTGGCACAATGCCTTTTTGCCGGATCGCTTCGATGTTTTTCACGGGCGTAATGTGATACAGAAAACCGTCCGCGGTGTATTCGCCGGTTTTTTTAACGCTCAAGGCGGGGAACAGGGAATGGGAGATCCTGTTCCCTGCGAGGAAAGAGACGATGTCGACCATAAGCCTGCCGAAAGGCTCTTTTTCCGAAAGATCGGCCGCTATTTGTTCGTAGAATATGCCGCCGGGCAGTCTGCATTCGACAAAGGCAAGAAAGCGTTTTGCTTTGTTGACTTGTTTGTTCTTTTTTCGCGCAGCGCCTTTTACGATCCTCATGGCCGCCTCCGGGATGTTTGGAATTGCTTTTAATATAACATTTCCGGATGGCTTCAATCAATAGAATATTTAAATAATAATTTTTAATTTACTGTAATGAGGGGCTGCGTTCCCTCATTGACATTTCAGAAGCGATTGGGTATAATTCGATATATCCTTCAAACGACTTTTTCCGGACAGGAGGAGTGAGTATGCAGATTTTGATTGCAGGCGCCGGTCACGGCGGTTTGGCTGCCGGGGCGATGCTGGCCAAAGCCGGCCACAGCGTCACGGTCGTGGAGCAGGCCGCGCGTGAGCAGCTTGGGCACGATTGGGAGGATCGCTTCACATTTTCCCTGCTGGCCGACGCGCTCGGCGTGGCGGAGAGCGATCTGCCGCGTGAGATCTGGCGCGACCGCGGCGACTGCACCTTTGTCAGCCCCAACGGGCAAACGCATGTCGATATTCATTTTGACGCGAACAGCCGCCAGCGCGTGATGTGGCGCAAGCCTTTGCATCGGCTGCTGCTCGAACACGCCGAGGCCTGCGGCGTTCGGTTCCTTTTTGAAACGCAGGTGACGGCGCCGCTGACGGAAGGGCTGCGCGTGACGGGGCTGCGCACACGGGCGGGCGACATGGCTGCCGATCTGGTGATCGACGCGGCGGGCGCTTTTTCTCCCGTGCGCACCGGGCTGCCTGAGGCGCTGGGCATCGAAAAGTCTCCGCGGCGCGGCGACCTGTTTTACGCTCGGCGCGTCTATTTCGACCGTCTGCCCGACGCCGCGGCGCCTGAAATCCCGTTCGAGGTCTATCTGCGCCATGCGGGTGAAGCGGGGCTGTCGTGGTTTTGCACGAACCCGGACAGCGTGGATGTGCTGATCGGGCGCATCGACCCGCTGACCGACGCGCAGTTTGAAGCGCATCTGGCGCAGTTCCGCGCGTCGCACCCCTGGATGGGCACGCGGATCGTTCACGGCGGGCAATCCGGCGTCATCCCCGTGCGGCGGCCGCTCACGCGCATGACGGCGGACGGTTATGCAGCCGTTGGCGACAGCGCGTTCATGACCACCCCTATGAACGGGATGGGGATCGACCTGTCGTTGCGCGCCGGTAAACTGCTGGCTGAAACGGTGCTTGCGCATCCGGGCTGCACGGCGCAGGATCTGTGGCTTTACAACCGTGCCTTTCACCGGCTCTACGGCGGCGACACGGCCAAAAACGCCGGGCTCAAGAGCGCGCTGCTGCGCCTGCCCGCGCAGGACGTTGATTTTCTGTTCGCGGCGCGCGTGGTCGAATCCTCCGACCTTGCGGGCGGGGGACAGGGCGTGAGCGTTCCCGCGCTGCTGGGCAAGCTGCGCCGGGGCATGAAAAAACCGTCGGCATTCTTTGCCGTGGTCAACGGCCTGATGCGCGGCGGTCGTGCTGCCAAGCTGTATAAGAACGCGCCGGAAACGTTTTCTCCGGCTGCGATCGCGCAGTGGGACCGCAGCATTGCGCGGTTCGACCTGCCGATCGAATCAAGATAATACCGCATGATTCCGGTGAGGCGCGAGGTGAATGGCGCGGCGCCGGTGAAAATCCTCCTGAACGGATTCATTCCCTTCTGCACTTGTTCCGGGTGCAGAAGGGAATGTTCGTTTCGGAAAGAAAAAGAGATCCTTATTTGACCAGACCGATTTCATAAACGGCGTTGGTGTACCATTTGTTGGTGATAAAGTTGCGCGGGCGAATGATCACTTCATCGTCATAGACCTCTAACTGCATCCCCGTGCCGAAGATGGGGTCGCCGAAGGAATTGACAAGCCCGTAAGTGGGCAGACTGAGGTAGGTGACGCCGTTGACGGTTTCCACGCTCGCCAGCCCGTAGCGTTCGCCGATCACCTTGCTCTTGATGCCCGTGTGCATATGGCCGCTGATGTAAAACACGTTTTGGTATTTTTCCATAATGCTCTTTACGTCGTTTTTGCTCAGGTCAATGCCGCTGCCCGGCCAGATGGTTTCCTGCCCGTTGACGCCGTCCACCGGCCAGTGGCAGACCACGAACGCAGGCTTGTGTTCGGCAGTGGCGGCGGCCAGCTCACGGTCAAGGAACGCTAACTGTTCCGCGCCCAGATCCATATCGTCCCAGTGGCCGCCGTCATAGCAGATGTCGCCGATGACGATGAATCGGTAGCCGTTGACGTCATAGCTGTAGTAATTTTCGGCTGCGTCGATGCCGAGGTAGGCGTTGTTGTAGCGAATGAAGTTTGCCTTTGCCTCCTCGCGGGAAATGTCGGTCACATCCCGGTCGCCAGCGTGCCCGATGTCGTGGTTGCCTGCACAGGAGATGGCCTTGGCGGGGCTGTATTTTTCCAGAATTTCATAATACTTTGCCAGCGACGGCTCGTCGGCATAGTTGGTCAGATCGCCCGCAATGACCACGGCGTCCGTTTTGACCTTGGCGCGGGATAAATTGCGAAAGCCCGCTTTCATAAAAGCCTGGCGGAACAGTTCCTTTTCCTCCAGATGCGTGTCCGCTATCATCTCCACGACCAGACGGCTGTCTTCCTTCGCCGTGTCGATCACCGGCAGCTCCACACCCTTGTAGGGCAGGATCGTGAGAAGAATGGCCAGCAGGAAAACGGGAAAGTGGGAAAAAATCGCTTTTACGACTGTCATAATCAGAGCTCCTTTTCGCTTTGAATCTTGAAGACAGCACTGCAAATTGTGCGGTGCTGCCTTAAATATTATACATTTTTCCCAACTTTTCGTCAAGGGTATCCCGTAAAACAGTTGAAAGAACGAAAAAATGAATTTTTTTAAAATTTTTCGTGACAATTTTGTGATACTGTGCTATAATAGCTGCAGATTGAAACGCAGCGTTCCGATCGGCTGCTTTTGCGCCGGCTGCGGCAGCTATCTTTCCGCCGGAATTGACGCAAAGGCGATCCTTCCTCAACGGCAGCGGTTCGGCCGCAAGGAGAAAATGAAACATGGAACAAAAGCTTTACCCCTTGATCCCTTCGCAGGAAACGATGTGCTACATGCTCAAATACAGCCTGCACAAGCAGGTCACCAACGTGGCCGTTTCCTTTGCCACGGCCAAAAAGCTCGACTTCGGCGTTCTGGAGCAGGCGCTGAACCTCGAGATCGAACGCAACGATTGCCTGCGCCTTCGCTTTATTAAAAAGAAAGGTAAGCTGATGCAGTATTTTCTGCCGGATTATCGAGTTAACGGCGTGCAGGTGCATCATTTCGCTTCAAAAGAAGAACAGGTTTCCTGTTTTGAGGCGGACGCGGCGAAGGCGGTTCGGCCGCTGAAGGAAACGTTCCGCGTCTGCTTTTTTACCGATTGTGAAAACCGGTGCGGCGTGTATATCAACGCCTGCCATCTGATCATGGATGCGTTTGCCGCGTCCGTTTTGTTCCGCGATCTGTTCGCGGTTTATGACGCGCTCGCGTCGGGCGGCGAAATGCCAGCCCCGCTTGCCCGCTTTGAAGACCATTTGCCGAAGGAATATGATTACCTGAAAAGCGAACAATATAAAAAAGACTATGAATACTTCGATCAGTTTCACCGCGGCATGGGCTGCCCGCCGTTTTACGCGGGCGTTCACGGCCCCGCCATGCTGGAAAAACAGCGCAGGCGCAAGCCCGACCTGACCGTGCCTGTGGCGTTCGACCCGATCCATGACCGGGCGCAGAGCGCGCACCTGTGCGCAGATGAGGAAACGACGAAGCTGCTGCTTGATTATTGCGAAAAGAACCGCGTCGCGCCGGAGATCCTGATGCAGACCGGCTACAAGATTTACGCGGCGGCGCTCAATTACCGCAGCGACGACACGATGATGATGGTGCTGTGCAGCCGCCGGGTCACGGCGAAGGAAAAGAACATGGGCGGCTGTCTGGCGCAGGTGCTGCAAATGCGCACCAAAATGCCCACGTCGCTTACCTTTGCGGAAACGGTCAACCGCGTTTCGGCGCAGCGGGCCTCCCATTTCCGCCATATGAATTTCCCGTATCTTGACGCGCTGGAGATGGAGCGGAAGATCTATCATTTCTCTCAGGCGCAGGGCCCGGCGCTGATGATGTACACCTGGCTGCCGCTGGACGGGCTGGCCAAAGCGTTTGCCGCCGATTCACCGGAGTTCCGCTTCTACAATCCCGGCCGCTACATCATGCCGCTTTACACGTTCACCTTCCGCAG
>CADBPL010000233.1 GCA_902796535.1 Oscillospiraceae bacterium | reverse complement strand
CGCCGTCTTTGGTGACGCGCACGTCGGTTTCGCACCCGCCGGAGCCGTGCTCATAGGCCTTTTCAAAGGCGGTGGCGGTGTTTTCGTTGTATTTGCCGCTGTAGCCGCGGTGCCCGATCATACATTCGTTGTGCTGCACGGGCACGCCGGTGAACCACGAACCGATGAGGGTGAACAATGCCATAACGGCGGCGGTGAACATTTTGAAGTAAAGCATAGGTTTTCTCTCCTTTTTATTTTTCGGTCAAAAACAACGGGGCATTGACCGATATTGGGTGCGGAATTTATCAAGGTCAGCGGTCAGAATCAAGAGGTAATGTTCCAAAAAGGCAGGAGCTTCACCGGAACATACACCTCTGACCTCTTACCTGAACGGAATTTGCTTAAACAAATTCCGATTCAATACGGCATGCCGCAATAGGCGCAGAACTTGCCCGGATTGACCTCGGCGCCGCAGTGGGTGCAGAATTTTGCCTGCTGCTTCGGCGCGGAGCCGCCCAGAAGCGCGGCGGCGTCGGCTAAGAGCTGCTCTTGAGCCGCCCGATCCGCCTCGACCGCCTGCTGCGCTTTGCGCATGGCCTGCTCGCGCTCTTCGGGCGTCATTTTGTCCAGCGTTTCCTGCCACGCTCTCTTTGCCTTTTCCAGCGCGGCTTCCATCTCTTCCCGGCTCATGTCGGTCATGTTGGGTTCCTCCTTTAATTCTTACCTCTTAATTCTTAACTCTTACCTTTTAATTCGCTCGCCGCCGCGCTCAGCCGCTCGTCGCTGTGCGCAAGAAAGGGAAGCGCCGCGCCGCGGTATCGGTCGGCCTGCTCGCTGTTGGCGATCACGCGAAACAGCAGCGACAGCAGCTTGACCGGGCGCAGATAATTGCCGCCCAGAATTTCGCGGTAAGGCGCCAGCCCTTTTTTGCCCGCCGTGAACGCCGCCAGCAGCGCGTCGAACGAAAACAGCGCCTTTTCTTCGTCGGTCATCGGCGTTTCGGGCAGCTTTGCGTTCAGCGGGCAGACCCGCTGGCACAAATCGCACCCCCACAGGTTCGCGCCCATATTGCGGCTGCTTTGCGCCGTGGGGAATTCGCATTTTTCCTGCAGCGAGCGCGTGCATTTCTGCGGCTCGATGCCGGCTTTGCTCAGCGCCTTTTGCGGGCAGGCGGCAAGGCATTTGCCGCACCTTTCGCAAAACGGATGCACCGGCGGATGCTCTTTTAAAACAGCCTCGTCGAGCGCGTCGGCGTAAACGCCGCGCACGCCGAGCACCTCCATGGCAAAGCGCGTGCCGTATTTTTTGTGGGCGATGAGCGTGCTGCGCAGCGGAACGCCGAACCCGGCGGCCGCCGCTAAATGCTTGTAGGGGTAAGGGCAGTCGAGCGTTTCAAAGCCCGCGTTTTGCAGTGCGGCCGCGAGCTGCTTTTTGACAAAATAAATGCGGTTGGACGCCACGTAATAGCGGTCGATGAACGCATAACCCTCCGGCGGCTGCGCCATTTGCGTGTAGGGCGCGGCGAGGAGCAGAAAGGTGCAGCCGTTCACGCTGACAAAGGCGTGCTCCGTTTGCTGCAAAAGCGGTTCGACCGTTTTTAACAGCGCGCTCATGCTTTTTCGGCGCGCCCGGCAATGTCGCGCGCAACCACAACGCCGGTGACCGAGGCCTGCATCAGCCCGCGGGTGATGCCCGCGCCGTCGCCAATGGCGTAAAGCCCGTCAATGGCGGTGCGGAACGCTTCATCCACGTCGATTTTTGACGAGTAAAACTTGACCTCAACGCCGTAAAGCAGCGTGTTTTTGGAATAAAGCCCGGGCGCGACCTTGTCAAAGGCGCGCAGCGCTTCGATGATGCTGGTCAGGTGGCGGTGGGGCAAAACAAACGACAGGTCGCCCGGCACCGCGTTTTTGAGGGTGGGCACGGTGGTGGATTTGGCCAGCCTTGTTTTGTCGGTGCGCCGCCCCATGAGCAGGTCGCCCAGCCGCTGCACGACGATGCCGCCGCCCGTGAGCATGTTGCCCAACTGCGCGATGTAGCGGCCGTATTCGATGGGCTGGTTGAACGGCTCGGTGAATTTGGTGGAAACGAGCAGGGCAAAGTTGGTGTTTTTCGTGTGCGAGCCCTGATCGGCGTAGCTGTGGCCGTTGACGACAGCGATGGATTTTTTGCTGAAGCTGTCGCTGAACCCCGCGTCGTAATGCTCCTCGCTCACGATGCCGCCGGGGTTCATGCAAAACGTGCGCACCTTGTTTTCAAACGTGTCGGAATAATAGACCATTTTCGCCTCGTACAGGTGATTGGTCAGCTCGTCCATCACGGCGTTGGGCACCTCCACGCGCACGCCGATATCCACCTCGTTGTTGGTCACGCGCAGGTTGTTCGCTTTGGCAATTTTGCTCAGCCACGCGGCGCCGCCGCGCCCGGGCGCGGCCACAACGTAATCGGCAAACACCTCAAACGCTTCGCCGCCGTGCGGCGTCATGCGCGCGCCGACGGCTTTGCCGTGCTGAATGATCGGGTCGGCGTGGGTGCGCTCAAGGAAGGTGAAGCCCGGCTTTTTTTGCAGGGCATCATACATATTTTTGAGCACCTCGTAGCTGTATTCCGTGCCCATGTGGCGCACGGGGCAGGGCACGAGGTGAATGTTGTGCCTGGAGCATTCATAGGCGATCTCATCCACCTTGCGGTCGTTGAGGCCGAACACCGTTTCGGGCGCGCCGTATTGCAGGTAGACGGAATCGGCGTAACGGATGAGCGCGCGGGTTTTTTCAACGGAAAGGTAATCGGTCACATTGCCGCCCACCTCTTCGCTCAGCGAGAGCTTGCCGTCGGAAAAAGCGCCTGCGCCCGCCCAGCCGCTCATAATGTTGCAGGGCTTGCAGCGCACGCACCGCCCCTTCTGGCGGGCGGGGCAATGGCGGCGGTCGATCGCCGGGCCTTCGTCAACCACGGTCACGGCAAAATCATCGCCGCATTGGTGATATAACTCCAACGCCGTGAAAATACCGGCAGGGCCGGCGCCGATCACGATCACATTTTGTCTGTTCATTCTTCTTCCTTCTTTTCCTGACAGCTCTTGGGTTCGATGACCTCTTTGAGCAGGTAATGCGGCCGGTTCTTGCTTTGCTCAAACGTCTGCGCCAGATATTTGCCCAGAATGCCGATGCACAAAAACTGCAGCCCGGCCAGCAGCACGATCAAAAAGAGAACGAGCGAATCATAAGAAAACGCGTCCGGCCTCATGGCAAAAATGATGATGTTCACCAGCAGCATGAGCAGGGCGACGGCGCAAAGCGAAACGCCCAGCAGCATCGGCAGGCGGAGCGGCACGGTGGAAAACGAAACGATGCCGTCGACCGCATAGCGGAACAGCTTGGTGAACGACCACTTGCTTTCGCCCGCGGCGCGCGGCTGCACCTCATAGGGCATATACGCGGTGTTGAAGCCGACCCACGAAAGCAGCCCCTTGGAAAAGCGGTGGTATTCGTTCAGCGACAAAACCGCTTCCGCTACAGGGCGGCGGAAGGTGCGAAAATCGCTCGCGTCCTGCCGGAATTCCACCTCGGAAAGATCGTTGATCATCTGATAAAACTGCTTTTTGAAAAACAGCAGCTTTTTGTCTTCGCTGCGCTGCGCCGGATAGGCGGCGACGCAGTCGAGCGCCGGGCACTCGTCAAGCTGGCGCACCATTTGCACCACGACCTCGGGGCGCTGCTGCAAATCGGCGTCGATCAGGCAGAGCAGCTCGCCCGCGGCGTGCTCCAGCCCGGCGCGCATGGCGGCCTCCTTGCCGAAATTGCGCGAAAACGAAAGCACGCGAATGGGCGTTTCCACCTCGCTGTAAAGCTTTTTCAGTTCGCCGAGCGTGTTGTCGCGGCTGCCGTCGTTCACAAAAACCAGCTCGTAATCATAGCCTTCGTTTTGGAACGCACTGACCACGGCGTCGTAAAACGGGCGCACGTTTTTTTCTTCGTTGTAACACGGCACGATCAATGACAGTTTCATGTTTCTTTTACTCCTTTTTTCTTTTCTCCTTTTCCTTTCAGGCGCGGCGGAGCGGCGCCTAACGGCTGAGCCTGAGAACGCCGAGGTCTTCAAGCAGAATTTTCAGCCCGATCAAAATCAGCACAGCGCCGCCGCAAAAATTGGCGAGCCTGTGTCGCTTAGCGCCGAAGCGGTTGCCGATGAACACGCCGGCGGCGGAAAGCAAAAAGGTGATCAGCCCGATGAGCAGCACCGTCCAGCCGATGTTCACCTGCGGCTGCAGCGCAAACGTAATGCCCACGGCCAGCGCGTCGATGCTCGTGGCAACGGCCAGCGCGAACAGCTCTTTGACCTTGAGGCGGTCGGCGTTTTCGCCGCTTTCTTCCTCTTTGCCGAACGCTTCGCGGATCATGTTCGCCCCGATGAGGGCGAGCAGCCCGAACGCGATCCAATGATCGAACCGCGTGATATATTGTTCAAAGCCCGAGCCGAGCAGCCAGCCGACGGTCGGCATCAGCGCCTGAAAGCCGCCGAAAAACACCCCGATGATCAGCGCGTTTTTCAGGCTGAATTTTGTCATGTTCAGCCCCTTGCAGATCGACACGGCGAACGCGTCCATGGCCAGGCTGACCGCGATGAGAACGATTTCAAAAAGCCTCATAGCCGTTTTCCTTTTGCCGCTCAGCAGCTGAATTCAATGCCGCTCTGTTTGCGGATCTGTTCCATCACGCGGCTCACGGTCAGCGCCATGCGCCCCGCCTCTTCATAGCGTTCGGCGTTTTCCCGCGGGTGTTCGATAAACTGCAAAAACGCCGCGGCCTCATGCGACATGATGACATGCTTTTCCATATCCTTCACCACGCGGATCGGCTCGGCGCCCTTTTTGCAAAAGGTGATGTCGTTGAGCTGCGAAATGGAGCCGATGCGCACCGTGCCGCCGTCGCCCAGGATCTGGGAGCCGCACACGCCCTGCGCCAGCTTTGACCACGTCATGGTCAGCATCATGTGATCATATTCAAACAGGCAGCAGCCGTAGCCGTCCGCGCCGCTTTCCAGAAAGCCCGCGCGGCTGCTGATTTTTTTGGGCAGGCCGAACAGATCGACCGCCGGATAAATGCAGTAAATGCCCAGATCCATCAGGCAGCCCGTGCCGAAGGCCGGGTTGAAAATGTTGGGGTTTTCCCCGCGGCGGTAGGCCGGATATTTGGAGGAAAGCTGTGAAAAATCGAACTGCGCCGAGGTGATATTGCCCAGCGCGCGCAGGGCGGATTTGAGCTGCGGCCGCACGGGGTGGTGCAGGTACATGATCGCCTCCATGTAAACGCGCCCCTGCTCCCCGGCAAGCGCCTGCAATTGCTCAAGCTGCGCGGGGTAGACCGTGATGGGCTTTTCGCACAGCACGTGCTTGCCCGCCAAAAGCATCTGACGGCTCTGCTCATAATGCAGGGAATTGGGGCTGGCGATGTAAACGGCCTCCACGTCGGCGTTGCGCGCCAGGTCGTGCAGGTCGACGAACACGCGCGGCGCGCCGTATTTTTCGGCCAGCGCCTTGCCCTTGGAATAGCTGCGGGAATAAACGCCCAGCAGCTCCATGCCCTCCACGAGCTGCGCGCCCTGAATGAATTCTTCGCTGATCCAACTGGTACCGATCACGGCGTATTTCATGCGGATCGCCATGCGATTCCGGCTTCACAAAAACGAGAGGCAGGCCCTCGCGTTCCGGCCGGAACCGCTCCTCCTTTCTGATTTTTCACGCTGCTTTTTTTACTCGATCAGTGCGATAAATTTTTGCAGCTCTTCTTCGTTGCCGACCTTTTCGTTTTTCAGGTTTTCGCTCAGCGTTTTGCCGAGCGCTTCGTTTGCCAAAAGCGCTTCGATCTTTGCGGCGATGTCCGCGCCGTCCATTTCGGCAAGCAGCGCGGTTTTGCCGTCGGTCAGCTGATCGAAAACGGTCGAAAACCTTGTGGCGACGATGGGTCTGGCAAAGCATTTCGTTTCGTCGAGCGCAATGGATTTGCCCTCATACCGCGAGGGCTGCACGTAAACGTCGCAGTGCGCGATGTAGGGGTAGGGGTTGGTGCGCTCACCCAAAAGAATAAAACGGTCGGTCAGATTTTTTTGGGCGATTTCGCGTTCGAGCGCTTCCTTCAGTTCGCCCGTTCCGATACAAAACCATGTATATGCCGCGCCGTCCCGCTTTAGTTTTTCGGCGGCGGCCAGCGCCAGCTCGTAGCCCTTTTGCGGGTTCAGCCGCCCGACGGTGAGCAGCTTTTTGCCGAACGCTTTTTCAAATTCCTCCGGCGTTTCGTTCGCCTGCATTTGCAAAACCGCGGGCGAGGTGATGTTTTCGATCACGCGGATCTTGGCGGCGGCTTCGGGGAATTGCTGCGCCAGAACGTCGGCGCATTCGGGCGAAACGGTGACAAAATGATCCAGCTTCGCCACAAACGGGCGGTCAAATTCCGCCGACAGGCCGAGCTTGTTGTAATCGTTATGAACGTAGCCGATCCTGCGCTTTGCGTTGACGCATTCGGCGCAGTAATACAGCGCATTGCCCTCTAAATAACCGATGGCGGCGTCGTATTCCTTATCGATTTTCGGCAGCGCTTTTTTCAGGCAGCGCCAAATGGTTTTGCGATCGCCGTTTTTCAGCGCTTTGGCGTAGGCGAACCGGTCGAGCACAAAGCCCGGGGCGGCGTGCGCCAGCCCGTATTGAACGGCGCCGTTCACCGCGCCGTCAAACGCGGCGTATTTTTTGCCGCCGTCAAGCACTGTTACGCCCGCGGGAACAGCGGGCAAAAACAGCCCTTCCCGGCGGAACAGCAGCAGGTCGATCTCATAGCGGTCGGTCTGCGTGAGCAGCGTGAGCAGCGTGATCAGGCTGCGCTCCGCGCCCCCGCTGTAAAGAGCGGGCAGGATGAAAAGCAGTTTCTTTTTCATGCGTTCTCCAACAGTTCTTTCAGTTTTTCTCCGGCCGAGGCCGAGGCGGCGACGACCGACGGCATGACGGCCTGCAGGCGGGCGCGCATGGCTTTTTCCTGCGCAAACAGCTCGTTCAGGCAGTCCGTCAGCTCCTGCGCATCGGTCATTTGGGTCACGTCGCGCACGCAGGTTTCGCTGCCGAACAGGTCGGCGGCAATGCCGCGCGCCTTGATGCTGTAGCCCAGCGCGAACGCCGGCACGCAGGAGGAATAGGCGCCGATGATGGCGTGCGTGCGCGCGCCCATGAACAGCGTGGTGCGGGCGATATAGCCTTTATACTGCGCGGCGGTGAGGTCGCCGGGCAGCAGCACCGCTTTGCGGCAGCCCGCTTTTTGTCTGATTTCTTTCAGATATTCGTAATCGTCGTTCTTTTCCAGTTTGGTCACGTGGGGGATGAGAACGGGCACATAATCGGTTTCCGTTTCGATCCGGCGCACCGCTTCGGCGGCCAGGTCGATCAGACCCGGGTTCAGCTCCTCCACCAACGGGCTGAAGTTGAGCCCAAGCGTTTTTTCGCCCCAGCCCGCGGGCAGCGGCAGCGTTTCTTTTTCGAGCGTAAACGCCGGGTCGGGCAGGCGCACAACGGTTTTGACGCCCGCGTTTTTGAGCACCTGTTCGGTCAGGCTCTCGCGGGTGAACACGCCGTCCATGGCGCGCAGGGTTTTGATTTTTGCGTCGGTCAGGTCGCTTTCGCCCACGGAGCAGCCCCAGGCAAAAACCTTTTTGCCCAGCGCGAGGAATTCCGCGGTCAGCGCGCGGATGGGCGCGTTATCGCCGTAACAAAACGTGTCGCCGCCGATGAGCAGGCAAACGTCGTAATCTCTGGCGAAACGAACCGTATCCGCCAGAGCGGTTTTATAATAATAGGCTTCGCTGTGCAGCGCTTTATAGTAAAACGCGTTGATGTAGCGCTTCACGCCGGCGGGCGCGGTGAGCTTCATGGCGTAAACCGTCAGCTTCGGAATGTCGCGCAGAACCTCGTCCGCCTCGGCAACATAAGAGCAAAGCCCGATCTCGCAATCGGGAAAGCTGCGGCGCAGAATGGCGGCGGTGGATCGCACGATCGCCTCGCAGCCGCGGTTATAACAGCCGGAATGATCATAGAGAAGAAAACGCATGATCGCCTGCGATTCGGAATCGGCAAACAGCTTTTCGCGTTTGCGCCCGAACCGCGCCTCCTTTCTGGTTTTTCACGCGGGCCGCCCCCGGCCGTTGATGCGCTTTTGCAGCGTCAGCACCGCCAGGGTCTGCAGCACGCTGCGCTTTTGCAGCGCGGCGGCAAGCAGCGCGTGGATCCTGCCGCTGTTGGCCCGCACAAAGGGCAGACCGCGGTCGATTTTTGCCATCAGCTCGCCGTTGGCAAACCCGGTTTCGATCGCCTCCTTCGCGCACCGGCGCGAAACGTGAAGCGCCCGCTGCAAATAGTCGGCGAATTCGTCAAACAGGTAAACGGCCTTTTGCTCGCGCACGGTCTCTCCGTCGAGCCCGAGGGCGCAGAACAGCCGGGCTTCGGTTTCATCGGCCGCGAGCATGGCTTCCATTTTTTGGGCGGAGTGCATGGCGCTGGTGGCCACATCGCGGTAATAATAACCGACGGCGTCAACCGACACGATGCGGCGGCAAAACGGCAGCAGCCGCAGCACAAATATTTTATCCTCGGCAATGCGGATCCCCTGCGGGAACTGCAGGCCGTGCTCTGCAACGATCGCGCGGCGAATGACCTTGCAGCAAACGCTGTTCTGCAGGCCGTTCGTCAGCATTTTTCGGGCGAACTGCCTCGTGATCTCTTCGTTTTCCAAAATCGTTCCGGCCGGCAAAAACAGCGGCTGCGGCCGCTGCCCCTCCGCGCGGTCAAAGGTCATGCCGCCAAAGGCAAAGTCGCTGTCTGTCTGCTCGGCGGCCGTTAAAAGGCTTTCGTAATAATCGCTGTCAACAAAATCATCCGCATCCATAAAGCCAACGTAGGCGCCGCCCGCCCGGGCAAGCCCCAGGTTGCGCGCCGCGCTGACCCCGCCGTTTGGCTGGTGAAGCGCCGTGACGTTATCGTGCCGGGCGGCAAAATCATCGCACAGCTGCGCGCTGCCGTCGGTTGAGCCGTCGTCCACCAAAAGCCACTCCGTCCGGTCAAAAACGGTTTGCCCGCGCAGGCAGTCAAAGCAGGCGGGCAGAAACGCCGCCGCGTTGTAAACCGGAATAATAACGGAAAGCCGG
>CADBPL010000232.1 GCA_902796535.1 Oscillospiraceae bacterium | reverse complement strand
CTCCCCGAAAGCGAACATCTTGTGATGCAGATGGCGGATGTCTGCGGCATTGCGACCGTGCCGCACGCATTGATCGCCAAGGGCGACAGGTACGCATATATAACGAAGCGTGTAGATCGCATCATCGAAAGTGAAAAGATTTCTATGCTTGCGATGGAGGATTTCTGCCAGCTGGATCTGCGCCTGACCGCAGATAAATACAAAGGCTCCTATGAACGCTGCGCAAAGATCATCGACCGGCATTCCTCCCGAAAAGGGCTTGATATGGCGGAGCTGTTTACAAGGCTTGTGTTCTGCTTTATGATCGGCAACTCCGACATGCACCTGAAAAACTTTTCACTTATCGAAACGGCGGAAGGCAGCGGAGAATACATCCTCTCACCCGCATACGACCTGCTGCCGGTCAATGTGATCATGCCTGAGGATAAAGAACAGTTCGCTCTTACGATGAACGGTAAAAAAATGAATCTGCGTCGAGGTGATTTTTTGAAATTCGCAGACTCATGCGGCATTTCACGCGCGGCCGCAGAAAAGATGATTGCCCGGCTGCTCGCAGAAGAGAGAAAGTTGATCGAGCTCTGCGAACAATCTTTACTTCCGGATGACATGAAAAACGTGCTTACAGAATTGATACAGAACAGATGTGCAGTTTTTTTAGCCTGACGAGCTGCTGTCATAAAGTGTTTGACAACGTATCCTTGTAATTGTTTGCAACCTTTTATTTTGCCTCCCCGGGAAAAGCCCCGTAACGGCAGCTGAGCTTTTGGGCTTTTTGACGTGATTTAAAAAAGGAACCGGCTTCGCAGACCATCCTGCGAAGCCGGTTCGGGCATTTTATTCCGTTTTCACAACGGTTCTCAGATCAATCCGTCTGATACTTCGTCAGGTTCATGCTTTTGCGGCGCGCGCCCCTGTCCAGCACGCAGAACACGGGCGTTCCGTCTGCGTCCGGATAGACCGTCAGATCCTCCGCTTCAAACGCCCTGCCGACGTTGCGGTTGAATGTGACCTGCACGGTTCCGGTGACCGGATCGACCGAGAACACGCGCTTGAGGTCGTTTTCTTCATCACAGGAAAGATAGAGGACGCCGCCGAACACCTCGCCGCCCTGCATGCGGTCGATCGGTTCGGAAAGCGGAACCGTTCGGAGCAGATGAAGATCATCGAGCGCAAACACGTTCAGAACGGTCGCGTTGCTCCACTCGGCGGTATAGAGCTCCTGCCGTTCGGCGTCGATCGCGCACCACGGCACGCCCTCGGTGTGCAGCTGCTGCGGCAGCTCATAGTATCGGCCGATGAA
Organism: Oscillospiraceae bacterium; assembly: GCA_902796535.1. Classification (GTDB taxonomy): domain Bacteria; phylum Bacillota; class Clostridia; order Oscillospirales; family Acutalibacteraceae; genus UBA8612. Next base: position 1,207 of record CADBPL010000232.1, on the reverse strand, counting down.
GGCCAGCGTTTGCGCGTCATAGAGCACGATGAACGGGTGCAGGTAATCCGGCCCGTCCTCGACGGCGGCGTAAATGATTCCGTTATAACAGCTCAGCCCGCCGATATGATCGCAGCCAAGCTCCTGCAGCTCCTTCGGGATGGGCGAGGTGTTGATGCGGAAGATCTCGCCGTCTTCCATTTTTGCCTTGCCGAGGTTTTTCTTGCCGCTGAAATAGAAATATGTGCCGTCGTTCGTCACGCCCTGATTGCTCATGTAGTAGTCCTCCAGAACGTACCGCTGTCTGGAAACGATCCGGGCGCCCTCCGGTGCGGGAAGGTTACGCTCATCCACACTGACGATCAGCAGCATGATCGCGGCAATCAGCGCGAGGCACTTTTTAAAAATTACATATGACATACCAAACATAACGCTGTCTCCTGTTTCTGTGATCGATAAGTATTATACCACATCAATCTGTTGTTTTCAATGTATGCAAATGCTGACCGGCTTCACGCGGGCGGTGCTTCACTCCGCCGCGTCCCCGGGCAGGACGGTCCAGCCCTCCAGGCTGCCTTCGGTGAGGCGGACGGATACCGTGCCGCCGCTGACCGACGCGACGCCCAGTATGCCGGGCAGGCACAGCGGCAGCCTGATATTTTCGGCAGCAGGCGAGAGGCGCAGAACCCGCCGCGCGCTGTCGATTTGAAGCCCCAAAGCCGCGTTGAGGGTCGTCCAGCTCGACAGGGGGCGCGTGTAGTGGTGGCCGCACTCCCAGTGATCCCATAACGCGCCGAAGCGGGCCTGATTATCGCTGATGGCCGTGACGAGGGCGTCGGCGTCGGCGCGCAGCCCCACGCTCAGGCAGAGCGCCGCCATGGCGTAGCCAATGCCCGTCCAGACAGCTTCGGCCTGACAGTTTTTGTGGGTGAACAGCGTGGTGCGCCGCCCGCCGGGGCAGCACGCGTTGATCAGGCCGCTGTCCGGCTCAAAGTTGTGCGCGAGAATGACCCGCAGGATCGACCGGATCCGTGCATCGCTCAGGTTGCCTTCAATCCCTGCCGCGCGCAGGAACCATTCTCCGTCGAGCTGGTCGGTCATCAGGCACTCGTCCTTTTCCGCGTCCGACCGCCACAGGTCGTAGTATTCGCCGTTCCACAGGCGTTTTTCAAGGGTGTTGAGGCCTTTTTCCAGCAGGCTTTTCCAGGCGGCGGCCTTTGCGCTCTCG
>CADBPL010000231.1 GCA_902796535.1 Oscillospiraceae bacterium | reverse complement strand
CGCCAGCGCGCGCACGATGGAAACGCGCTGCTTCTGCCCGCCGGAAAGCTGGTCGGGGTAGGCGTCGGCCTTGTCGGCCAGCCCCATCTTTTTGAGCAGGGCGAGCGCTTCTTCTTTGACTTCTTTGCGGTCGCGTTTGAGCACCGAAACGGGCGCGTCCATCACGTTTTTCAGCACGGTATAATGCGGGAACAGATTGAAGCTCTGAAACACCAGTCCGAAGCGGCGGCGGACGTCGCGCAAATTTCTGGTGTAAACGACCTTGCCGTTTTCTTCCCACGCAACCTGTTCGCCCAGATAGCTCAGCGTGCCCCCGCCGATGGTTTCCAGCAGCGTGGCGCAGCGCAGGAGCGTGGATTTGCCGGAGCCGGACGGGCCGATGATGGAGACCACTTCGCCCTGATCGACCGAAAGCGAAATATCCTTGATGACGTGGTTGTCCCCGAAGGATTTCTGAATGTGTTCCATGTTGAGAATGTTCATGCTCGCCCCTCCTTTATTCAAAGTAATTCAGCCGTTTTTCAATGCGGCGCATGACGAAAGCGACCAGATAGTTGAACACGTAATAGAATACCCCGGCTGCAAACAGGGTGATCATGCCCGGGGAACCGGGCGAATTCGCGATTTTTTTTGCGAGGGTGAACATTTCCATCACGGCGATCGCGGAGGAAAGCGACGTATCCTTGACCAGCGTGATGATCTCGTTCGTCACAGGGGGGATCACACGCTTGATCATCTGCGGCAGAATGATTTTGAAAAAGGTCTGCGCTTTGTTGTAGCCGAGCACCTGCGCGGCCTCATACTGCCCCACGGGGATCGATTCGATGCCGGCGCGGTAGATCTCGGCGAAATAGGCGGAATAGTTGATGATGAACGCGATCACCACCGCGATCATGCGCCAGTTGGACGGAAGGCTCATGTGGAACACCAGATTGGGCGCAAAATACACAACGATGAGCTGCAGCATCAGCGGCGTGCCGCGCATAACGGAAATGTAGCCGTTGACGAACCAGCGGATGGGAGCGATGCGGCTTTTTTTGCCGAAATAAACGATCATGCCAAGCGGCAGCGCGCCAAGCAGCGTGAACACAAAAATCAGCAGCGTCGTTCCGAACGCTTCGGTCAGCTCCAGCAGCATGGTCGGGATGCTCATTTGTTTTGCTGCCGACAAAAGCAGGGGAGCAATAGCGGATACGGTCATGTTTACCCTCTTTTCTGCAAAAAATAGTGTCCATTGACAGCTTGCGGGTGAGACGCAGCCGCCTCACCCGCTTGTGGGTCAAAATTGCTCCTTATTTGCAAAGGCAAAGCGCAGCCGCGGTCAGGCCGGCTTCTTCATAGCCTTTGGCAATTTCCATCATGGTGCCGTCTTCCGCCATCTTGAGCAGCTCGGCGTTCACGGCGTTGCGCAGCTCGGTGTTGCCCTTGAGGAAACCGATGGCGTACTGTTCGCTGGAGATCGGCTCGTCAAGGATGATGTAGGAGCCGGAATTGTTGGCGATCTGGAAATTGGCAACGCCAAGGTCGGCTGCCACAGCGTCGACCGTGCCCTGATTCAGCTCCATAAAGCCGGTGTTGTAGTCGGGCAGCTCGATCATTTCTTTCAAAGAGGAGTTGAAGGCTTCGTTGCCCTCCACGGCTTCAACGGCGGAGGAGGCAGCCTGCGCCATGATGGTTTTGCCGGCAAGATCGGCCAGCGTTTTGATGCCGGAATCGGCCTTGACCACGGCGACGATGCGGTTGTCGTAATAAGGCTCGGACCATTCATACTGATTTTCACGGCCGGTGTAGGTGAAGCCGTTCCAGATGCAGTTGATGCTGCCGGATTTCAGCTCGGCGTCCTTGGAATCCCAGTCGATGGCCTTCGCTTCAAATTCCCAGCCCAGGCGTTTGCACAGCTCTTTGGCCATGGCCAGATCAAAGCCGTCGTATTTATCGTAAACAGGGTCGCCGTCGGTGGAAATGAAACCGAAGGGCGGGAACTCCGCGTCGAAACCGACGATCAGCTTCTGAGCCGCGGCAGCGGTCTCGCCGTTGGCGGTGAGCTTGGTCGTGGCTTCGGCTTCGGCTTCGGTGTTGCCGCAGCCGGCAAACGCAAATGCCATGAACAGCATGGCGGCAGCAAGCACGAGCGCTAAAATCTTTTTCATAATTTGTTACCTCCGTAATTTTGATTATTTACCATAGTATCATATTACCTCATTAAAGTAAAGCCCTTTCTTTGGAATTTTTACATATCCAAATTAAATTCGTCAACTTGCGACAAATTCCGACCCTGAATTCCCCTTGAAACGGTGAAATGCCGAATTTGATTTTCGGGCTTTTTTCTGCCCGGTTTGGATTGACTTTTCAGGGGCGTTTGTGCTACACTATAACCAAAGTTAAAGCGGTTTTTTGTGACTGACGGAGAAAGAAGCAGAGCACTGCATGGGAGCAAAAACCGGAAAGAAAAGAAACCGTTCGCGGCTTCTTTTCAGCCGACCGTCTGGGCAACAGTTAATGCTTTGTCTTTAACTGTGCCCTTTTTTGTTTGGCGGTCCCTGACCGAATCATCGGCACACTTTAACGAATCAAATAATCAAAAAAAGGAGGAGCGGTTCGGGCACAAGGCGGGATGTTTCTTCTTATTTTGTGCAAGCACCGGACCGCAAGGCGATTATGATGAAAAAAGTCGGAATCATCATGGGCAGCGACAGCGACCTGCCGATCGTCCGCAAAGCGACCGATACCCTGCAAAGCCTCGGCATTCCGTTCGAGGTTCACATTTATTCGGCGCACCGCACCCCGGCGCAGGCGGCTGAGTTTGCCCGCAGCGCAAAAGCCAACGGCTTCGGCGTGCTCATTGCCGCGGCCGGTATGGCGGCGCATCTGGCGGGTGCGCTCGCAGCGCAGACGACCCTGCCCGTCATCGGCATTCCCTGCAAATCGTCCAATCTTGACGGCATTGATGCGTTACTCTCAACGGTGCAGATGCCCGGCGGCGTGCCGGTGGCG
>CADBPL010000230.1 GCA_902796535.1 Oscillospiraceae bacterium | reverse complement strand
GCAAAGCTGACCTTGACGGGGCCAAGGTTGAAGCTGCCCTTGATTTTCTCAAGGAGAGACTGACCGTTGAGGGTGACGTTGGCTTTTTCCGTGTCGGCAAACGGGTTGACGTTTGCTTCGTAGTGGAGGTAGCCGATTTCGTCCTGACCGATGACGGAGCCGTCAGCGGACATGAGGCCGAGACCGTCAGCCGTAACGCTCATGCTGTTCAGAGCGCCTTCGTTGCCGTGACCGTCAACAACAACATTGTTGTCGGGGTTAAGGTTGGTGAATCTGGCTTTGTAAGCGTCGAGCGCTTTGCCAAGCGCAGCATCCGCGTCAGCTTTGGAGATGACGCTTTCTTTCGTCTTGCCGAAGAAGGTTACTTTAACGGTAACAATGCCGGCGTCGACAGCAGCGGCGAGTTTGGCTTCGTCCGTTGCTTTTTCGTCAGTGATCAGAACAGCAGCGACTGCAAGGGATTTACCGACAAGAGCATCGGTAATCGCAGCGTCCGCGTCGTATTCACCGACAAGAACGTTTTGATCTTTGCAGGCCTGGATGGCGTCTGCGTTTTCAGCAGTGACCAATCCGAAGTTCTCTGCAACTTTTGCGTACCACTCAGCCTGGGTGTATGCGTCGGCGGGCTGTACAGCCGGAATGATGCCCAGGATTGACATAAGGAATGCCAGGAGTGCAGCAATGATCTTTTGCATAGGGGATCGCTCCTTTCATAAATTTTGCCATTGGTAAGATGCGCAACCTCACCAATATGCACCTGTATTATATAATATTTCACGCGCCATTTCAATAAGGTTTTATAAAAACAGGAAATCTTTGTCTACTCTGACGAAATTCCACCTTAACTTTTATATATCTCACCGATTTTTTTGTTTCATTTCACCAAATATCCCGGCGCTGTTTTTCTTCACATCAGGCAGGCCAGAACGAGAGCCTCTTCCCACCGCTTTTCGGCCTCCGGCCCGGCTTCCTTCAGCCCGAACCAAAAGGCGGGGCGGCGGAATTCCGCCTCGAATTGTTCGGCGGCGCCGCAATAAGCTCCGGGCGTTGCACGCGGCGGCTGGGTCTCAAAACCGCCGGCGGCGCAAAGCACCTTTTGCATCATTTCCGCCTTTTGCTCCGGGCAGTCCGGCGCATAGGCGGTCACGGCGTTTTGTCCCGGCCCCATCACGATCATATGCCGGAACGGGTAGCGGCGGCACGCGCGCAGCACGGCTCTGGTTTCCGGTTCGCATTCCGGCGTTTTGCCCGCAAACAGCGCGTCGTCCGACGGCAGCGTCAGGCGTTTGCGCTGTTCCCAGAACGGCTTGTAATTTTCCGAAAGGTTCACGCCGTGCGCGTTGACGGTTTGCCCCAGCGCCAGTCCGTCCGGGTTGACGCAGGGCAGGATCATCACGCCTTTTTCCTGCAGCACCGAGCGGATGCGAATGCCCGAAAGCCTGCCGCCCGCCTCAAAGCTTCGGCACAGCTTTTCAAAAAAACGCAGCAGCAGGCGCGGCGAATGCCGATCCGTGCCGTCAAAGCCGCCGAGGAACAGCACGGGGTCGGCCTGGTTGCCCAGCTTGAGCAAAAACAGCGCCCGTCCGTTCCAGCTGCGCGCCAGTGCGGTGTATTCGGCAAAGGGAAACTGCTCCCGGCAGCGGTATACCGTCCGGCGCAAAGAAGTGTAATCCATCGTTTTTGTTTCGCTTATTCTGCCAGCAGCTTCGTTCACAGCGTTCCCTCCGGTTTGCGCAGCAGCGCTTTTACTGCTATTTATATGCGAAAAAGCATAAAATAACCCTCGCTCGGATACAATAGATAGAAATGATTGACATGAGGTGATGGATTTGTGCGGAATCGTCGGCGTCAACGGCTGCACGGCAGCGGCGCCTGTGCTGATGGACGGATTGAAACGCTTGGAATACCGGGGGTATGATTCGGCGGGCATAGCCGTGCTGGAAGAGAACGGGATCAAAACGGTCAAATGCCGCGGCCGCGTGGATACGCTGATGGAAAAGGTGGAGCGGCAGCCGCCGCTTACCGGCACGGTGGGCATCGGCCACACCCGCTGGGCAACCAAGGGCGAGCCGAGCGATGAAAACGCCCATCCGCATACCTGCGGCGTTTTTTCCGTGGTGCACAACGGCATTCTGGATAACGACGCGGCGCTCAAGGAAAAATACCTGCGCCTGTGTACCTTTTCGGGCGATACCGACAGCGAGGTGATCGCGCAGCTGCTCAACCGCCTGTATAACGGCGACCCGCTCGAGACCGTGGCGAAGGTGGCCGAGCTGCTTGTCGGCTCGTTTGCGCTCGCCATCCTCTGCGCGGACGCGCCGGAAAAGCTGTTCTGCGTGCGCCGCGACAGCCCGCTCGTGGTGGGGGTCGGGGAGCAGGGCGGCTTTGCCGCCTCGGATCTTTCGGCGCTCGCCGAGCGGGTGCATACGCTCTGGCGTATGGCCGATGGGGAGATCGCCGTGCTCCGCCGGGACGCCGTCAGCTTTTTTTCCTTTGAACTGGCTCCGGTCAACAAGCAGCCGGAG
>CADBPL010000229.1 GCA_902796535.1 Oscillospiraceae bacterium | reverse complement strand
GTGCTGATGAGCTTGTCATAATCGGAAAAGTGGAACAGTGAGCCGTCCGGCAGGGGATAGACGCAAACGTCCTCCGCCTCGTTGTCGTAATTCGGGATATGGCGTGTCAACGCCTGCTCGACGCGGCCGGTTTTCAGATCGACCGCCCAAAGGATCTCATCCGCGCTGTGCTTCACGTCGTAGGAGAGGTAGAGTTTGCCGTCATACACCGAGCCGCCCTGCAGGCGGAACAGCTCCTGATCGAGCGGGATCGAACCGACGTATTCCATCGTTTTCAGGTCGTACTGATAGATTTCCTTCACATTGTCGAACCGGGAGGTGTAAAGCAGCCCGGCCTCTTCATCGACCGCGCACCACGGGATGCCGTCGCCAAAGCGTTCGCTGCTGCTCAGGTCGTAATAGGTGCCCGTGTAGCGAAGCGTTTCGCAGTTATACAGCACGATCAGGTCGTGCACATAACCTTCGCCCTCCACCGGCGCGTAGATCAAACCGCCCGCGCAGTCGATGCCGCCGATGTGGTCGCTGCCGTATTTTTCTTTCAGTTCCTTAGGCAGCGCCATGGCCTTGACCTTTTGCACGTGCATATTCAGGTCGAATCTGGCAAGGCCGGTGAACCCCACGCCGGTCAGCGAGCCGGAGGCGTAAAAGTGCTCGCCGTCGCAGCAAAGCCCCTGCCCGCTGAAAATGGAAACAAAGGGGTTGAGCCGGTCGGTTCCGGTCAGCTCATAGCCGTCGGACACGGTCACGGGCGCGAGCCCCGCCCAGTGCGTGATGATGAGAACGAGTGTTGTGAAAAATGCCGTGAGCTTTTCCATACGATCCCTCCGCTGCTGTTTTTTCTTGGATTATAGCAAATTCGGCCAATGCCGTCAAGCCGGGAAAAAAGTTGAAGCGACTGGTTCTGATTATTCTATTTCTTTCTTGACAGAGTCCGCAGATGGGAATATGATAAGAGTTATCAGGAGGTAACTGCTATGTTAAAAAAATGTTTGTCTGTTCTTCTTTCTCTTGTTCTTGTGTTCAGCGTAACGGCCGTTGCGCTGACGGCGGATGCGGCGGATATCACCCTGCGCTTCGGCGCTGACGGCAAATTCAAGATCGTCGTGTTCGCCGATTGTCAGGATGACGAATCCCCTTATCAGACGATGATCGATTTCATGGATTTCGCCCTCACCGTCGAACAGCCCGATCTCGTCGTCTTTACGGGCGATAACGTCCACGTGAACACCATCTCCAAATTCCGCACCGGCTGCCGCAAGATCCTGGCGCCCATCAACGCGCATCAGGTGCCCTTTGCCTACACCTTCGGCAACCACGATGCGGATAAGTATTCCAACTACGACACCGCCAAAGCGCAGATGCACGAGGTCTACATGGAATCGCCCTACTGCCTGACCTATGATGCGGCGCCTTCCACCACCGGCTTTGGCAACTGCAACATTCCCATTTATTCTTCCGACGGTTCGGATATTGCCTTCAACTGCTGGATCATCGACTCCAACATGTATGCTTCCGACGGCGGCTACGACAACGTGCATCAGGATCAGCAAAACTGGATGGTGGCCACCGACAACGCGCTCACGGCTTCCGCGGGTCACAAGGTCAATTCCATGGTGTTCCAGCACATCGTCGTGCCCGAGGTCTACAACTGCCTGATCGAAAGTGAAGTCGGCACCAAGACCTACAACGGCAAAAAATATTTGCTCGGCCTCAACGATAACGCCGAGGGCTATCTGGGCGAATTTCCCTGCCCGCCCAACACCAACAGCGGCGAATTCACCACGCTCAAAAACATGGGCGACGTGATCGGCATTGTCACGGGGCACGACCACGCCAACAGCTTTGTCGGCCACTGGCAGGGCGTTGATTTCATCCAGATGCCCGGCATGACCTTTGAATCCTACGGCGACGACGCCTGCCGCGGCTACGGCGTGATCGAGCTGGATGAGCGCGACACCACCACCTATTCCTCTCACACTGTTCGCTACAGCGAGCAGTTTGAGCGCCAGCTCGCGCTTTATCACGGCACGAACGACCGCTATTACAGCGTTCCGCAGACCGGCACCTACATCAGCGACCTCGCTGTCGGCTCCGACGGCGACAAAAGCAAGGCGCTTTCGGCGCTCACCGACAACGGCTACACCCCCATTGACTTCGACCTGAACAAGGGCGCGGGCGGCAACTACATCTATCTTGGCTACAAAACCACGACGAATTATGAGGATGCGCTCAAGGATATCCGCTTTTATTCTGACCCGAGCGACGCCTCCAATTTCTATTATGAACTGAACATCAACGGCAAGGCCTGCGGCTATTATATGTACGGCAGCGACCTGAACAAGGAATCGGGCGGCGATTACATCTATTTCTTTGCCACCGACAACGGCGAGGCCGGGCCGCCGATCACGCAGATCAGCTTTGATGAAAGCAGCAGCGGCGCCAACACCTGCGGCACGCTCCTGTCGCCCGGCACCCCTGCTGAGCTCAACAACGGCACCACCAAGCATCAAACGAACATCTATTGCCACACCGCCACCTCCGCGGTGGACGTGACTGCCGCCGCCAACAGCTTTTTGCCGTGCTTTGCGGCGGTGGACGGTTCCGATATCAGCGACCTGTCCCGCTACACGCAGGAAAGCCGCAGCGCGTTTGAGCCTGTCTATCAGCAGGCAGCCGCGCTCAACGCCGCGCTGACCGGTCAGCGGGCCACCACCCTCACCGCCACGCAGATCGCGCAGCTCACAGCCGATCTTCCGGCCAAATGCGCGGGGCTCACCACGCTGCAAACGCGCAACGGCTGCATGGCCGCGTCGGCGCTTTCGTTTGACAGCGCGCAGGCCGCCGGTTGCTTCAATGATGATTACGTTACCGTGGAAGTGCAGCATAACGCATTCTTCCCCGCTGCCGCTCGCGTCGGCACGGGCTGCAACGTCAAGGTGGCCTATCCCGGCGGCACGCAGCAATATGAAGCCGTGGTCGTCGGCGACGTCAACGGCGACGGCTGGTATGACGGCACAGACGCGTTTTACGTTCGTCTGGTCGCCTCCGGCCTTGTTCCGCTCAGTGTGCTGAGCAAGGGACAGCAGCTTGCGGCTGACTGCAACCACGACAACGCCGTGACCGAAGAGGACGTGGCGCTGCTGGAGAAGGCTGGCGTGCTGCTCGCCCAGATCGACACTTCTCTGTCCGAGCCGGAGCTTGCTGTCAACGCAGTCTACCGCGAATACTTCAGCCTGATCGATCAGTCGGTCGAATGCACGCAGCTTGCGCAGGAACAACCTGCCGCCGCCACGCCGGAAGCCAGCGCCAAAAATGCGCTGAGCGCTTTATGGGAGCTGATCGTGAGAGTGTTTGATTACCTGAAAAACATGGTTCTTTCCTTCCTTCCGTTCTGAACCGACAGCCAAAACAGAGCAAGCCGTGTCACGCCGATGCGGCTTGTTTCGGTTTTATGGTTAAAATAAGCAAGGAAAATCAGTGTCTACTTGACAGCGGCGGTTCATTTTGATAAAATGCTGTTGTAACACAAAATGGTTCATGCAAAGTCAGCGGCGGGCGATTTGTTTGAAAAAGCCGTTGCGCTGCCGGAAGCGGCCGTTTTGTGAAACGGCAAACAGGGCGGTGCGCTGACGGCGCCGCTTTGATTGCGTATTTTAATTTGGAGGGATATGAAAATGTCAAAAACAGTCCAAAAGGCCTTATCCGTTCTTCTCAGTGCGGTGCTGCTGTTCAGCGTGCTGTCCCTTGTGCAGGTTTCCGCACTTGACAGCAACGCGGGGGTGGTTGAGCTTACCGGCTATGCTTATGAGGCGGTCAAATCCAACCGCGTGAAGGATGCGACGGCGACGATCTATTTCAAGCAGGGCGGGTCGGCCGTGCAGTGGAATGCCGGCGTATACGGCCAGAACAATCCGATCATTACCGACAGCTTCGGCGCCTTCCACTGGGATGTGGACGAGGGCGACTGGCAGATCAGAGTCGGCAAATCCGGTTATGAACCGGCGGAATCCACCTGGATGAGCGTACCGCCCAGATGGACGAACATCGAGATCCCGATGGTGTGCAGGGAAGCACCGGAAGTGGCGGACGTGATGAAGGACGGCGAGCGTTATCTGCTCACCTTCAGCCGTTATATGGATCTCACCACCATTACGAGCGCCAACATCAAACTTGCCAACAGCGACCACAACGTCTCCTACTCGCTTACTCCGCTGGATAAGGAAGTCAGCGGCACGAGCAGCAGCGTTTATTATGCCAAAAAGTTTGCACTCGTTCCCACGGATACCGTCACCTCGATCACCGTGAAAAACGTGAAAAGCTATGCCGGCACCATGATCGCCAGCGAGTATATGAAGCTGTTTGAAACGTCTCTGGGTTACACCGTGACCTACCATGCCAACGGCGGCTTGAGCGCGCCGGAACCGCAGACCAAGGTGGATGGGCAAACCCTGGTTCTCAGAACAGAGGAGCCGACCCACAGCAATCCCGCCTATGTGTTCATGGGCTGGAACACGGAAGCGGACGGCACCGGCATAAGCTATGGGCCGGGTTCAAACTATTTCGCCAACAAAGATCTGGATCTGTATGCCATGTGGCAGAATGGTGACAGAATTGTCAGATCGATCAAGGCGAGCAACGTATCGGTCAATTTCAGAAGCTCCACGGCGATCCCCTCTACGGTCGTTGCCGATGTGGGCTGCCGGTACGGGCTGAGCTATCAGGTCAAAGATTCCAGCATTGCTTCCGTGGATGGCAGCGGCGTTGTGAAGGGCCTGAAGCGCGGCTCTACGCAGGTTGTCGTCACGGCTACCGACAGTTTCGGGAACAGAGTGAGCGCCACCAGCACTGTCACGGTCCGATATACCATTCCGCAGTGGATCATTGTGTATTTGCTGTTCGGCTGGAAATGGTATTTATAATTTGATTTGAAACCCATTCGGCACAGGCTTCATGAGGCCTGTGCCTTTTTTGCGTTTCAATGACAAAAGGCAATGCCGCACACCTGAACGATGCGGCATTGCCCCCAAAAAACAAGCCGTGTCGGGGTGACACGGCTTGTTGTGAAAAAGCTGAATTATTCTTCTTCCGCGGCGAGCTTGGCTTCTTCAATGACCTTCTTCTGAACGTCCATCGGAGCGTCCTCATAGCGGGCGAACTCCAGCGTGAAGTAACCACGGCCTGCGGTAACGGAACGAAGGATGGTGGAGAAGTTGCCCATTTCGGCCATGGGTACTTCGGCGATCAGCTCCTGAATTTTGGGCTCGT
>CADBPL010000228.1 GCA_902796535.1 Oscillospiraceae bacterium | reverse complement strand
GATGCTCGTGACGCTGTCGGGGATGGTGAAGGAAGTGCGGGTGTTTCCGATCGGGTACTGGATCAATTCGGTTTTGTTCTTGTTATAGAGCACGCCGAAGCTGTCAGAGGAATAGTTGGGATTGCCTTCGCTGACCGATATGGCCGTCAGACTGTTGCAGTAATCGAAGGCCCAATTGCCGATGCTCGTGACGCTGTCGGGGATGGTCACGCTCGTCAGCCCGGTGCAACCGTAGAAGACACCATCGCCGATACTCGTGACGCTGTTGGGGATGGTCACGCTCGTCAGACCGCGGCAGCCGTAGAACGCAGAACTGCCGATGCTCGTGACGCCGGCTCCAATTACAACCTTTTTCATCGTGTCGTAATATGGATGCCATGGCGCGGTTGTCACATAAGTGCCGTTGTAATATTCGTCATCATAATTGTTCATCGCGCCCGTACCGCTGATGGTCAAGGTTTTTGTGCTGGTATTATAACTCCACGTCAGATTCGCGCCACAAGTGCCCGAGGTTGGGTCGGCCGCGTGAACAACCGGCGCGAACAGTGCCGAGAACTTCGGCAGCTCCAGCCCGACAAAGCCGTTCAGCGGCGCCGCACCAAACAGCAGTGTTACAGCCAGCAGCAGGGACAACACTTTTTTGATTTGTTTTGACATTTTCGACATTCCTCCTGTTAGGTAATTTAAAGGTTCGGGCAGGGAACCGGAAAAAACAAAGCGGTTCCCTGTCAAATCCTTTTATTAACATAGATACCGAAAAAATGAGCAGGGTTCAAAAATAGCGAGAAAAAACATAAATATTCAGAAAAAATTCAAAAAGTCAGGCTCTTTTGCGCTGTTTTCCTCATTTCTGCTATAAATAAAAAAGTGCGCAGCCGGAAAGCTACGCACCGAAAAACGCACAGCTCCAACTGTCGCCAAACATAATTTCACTCTCTACAGATAAGCATGTGAAACAAGAGCTTGCGTTTTTACCCAAAAGAGGCAAAAACACATACTCACCCGTAGAAACTAATATCAAATTATGTTTGGCACGATCATTTTACCAAAATCCCGGCAACAATGCAAGCTCATTTTTTCAGCATGTTGTCAAAGCAAAAAATCGCCCACTGCCGCCTCAAGTGCCTTTTTGTCACTTTTCCGCTCTTTCGCATAGGATGAACCGGAGCCGAACCGGTTCCGAAACCATAGCAAAGGAGAAGATAGCGTGAACACAACAAGCCGGTTGAGCGGCTGCGATTTTTGCGACCGGCAGCAGACCATGCCGCGCGGCGCCTTTGCGGCCCCGAACCGTCAGGTGGTCGCCATGGCGTATGTGCCCGTGCAGACCGACGCCGACATGTATGAGCCGTGCAAGGCGCTGCAGCAGGGAACGCTGTTCCCGTCGCTCGACAAACCGTTTATGAGAGGGTGCAGAGCATGAACAAAACGGAACTGTCCAACAAGCTCGCCGCCGCTGATTTTGCCCTGTGGGATTTGCATCTTTATCTGGACACGCACCCCGGCGATCTGGCAGCGGTCGGGCAATACAACAACTATTACAGGCAATCCAGAAGGCTCCGTGAGGAGTATGAATCCACCTACGGCAAGCTGACCGCCGCAAAAGCGCAGGGCGTTGAGTGGCTGAAAAGCCCCTGGCCGTGGGAGAAATGCGGGTGTGACGGCTGATGTTTATTTACGAAAAGAAACTGCAATATCCGATCAAAATCGCGAACCCCAACCCGAAGCTGGCGCAGATCATCATCACGCAGTTCGGCGGCCCCGACGGCGAACTGGGCGCGTCCATGCGCTACCTCAGCCAGCGGTTCGCCATGCCGTGGGGCGAACTCAAAGGCCTGCTGACCGACATCGGCACGGAGGAGCTGAGCCATATTGAGATGGTCTGCACCATCGTCTACCAGCTCACGCGCAATCTGTCGATCGACGAGATCAAAAAGCAGGGCTTTGATAAATACTTCGTTGACCACACCACCGGCGTCTACCCGATTGCCGCCAGCGGCGTGCCGTGGTCGGCAACCACGTTCCAGTCCAAGGGCGACGTCATCTGCGACCTGACCGAAGACCTCGCCGCCGAACAAAAGGCGCGCGTGACCTACGACAACATCCTGCGCCTGTCCGACGACCCGGACGTGAGCGACGCGATCAGGTTCCTGCGGGCGCGTGAAGTCGTCCACTTCCAGCGCTTCGGCGAAGGGTTGGAATTCGCCACCGACAAGCTCAACAGCAAAAACTTCTACGCCTGCAACCCATCGTTCGACAAGAATTGCGGGGACTGATAACAAAGAGCATAGGCCGCTCCGTTTGATCGGAACAGCCTATGCTCGTTTTTTTTAGTGATTATGCAGCGTTTCCGTCAGGCGATCCAAACGCCGACAGCACAATTCTTTGGCTTAGTACCACAGCCACCCGAAGAGCAGAAT
>CADBPL010000227.1 GCA_902796535.1 Oscillospiraceae bacterium | reverse complement strand
TTGCACGCGGGGGTCGTGCGCGTCGAAGGTGATGATGTTGTCAACGCCCATGTAGTTGCAAAGCTCCTGCAGCATGTTGGCGCAGTCAAGCGATTCGCGGGTGGAGCGTTTGTGCTGCCGCCCTTCATAGAGCATCGGCATAATGACCGTGATGCGCCTCGCCTTGCCGGCCACGGCGCTGATGGCGCGCTTTAAGTTGGCAAAGTGTTCATCGGGGCTCATGGGCACGTCCATGCCGTACATTTCGTAGGTGACGCCGTAATTGAAGCAGTCGCACAGAATAAAAATATCGTAGCCTCTGACGGTTTCATGAATGGTTGCTTTGCCTTCGCCGGTGCCGAAGCGGGGGAAGCGCACGTCGATCAAATAGGAGGAGCGTTCATAGCCCAGGAACGAAAGCGTGTCTTTGTGTTCATCCAGCCTTTTGGATCTCCATGTCATCAAATACCAGTCGATTTTTTTTGCGAGATCTTCACAGCCGGGCAAAGCGATGATGCCGAGCTGACCGTGGGGAATCGTTTGAAAGTTTTCGTCAAATCCTGCCATTCTTACCGTCTCCGTTTCTATTGAATTTTGAAAGTGACCTACAACAGTATTGTAACGGAGAAAACGACGTTTGTAAACAGAATCGCCGCTTTTTTCGACAACAAAAAACCGGGCCTTTTTTTGCCCGGTTTTAGTGAAAATAACAAAATGACGATTATTGATAGCTGCGGTCGACGGTCACGACGGCGTAGTAGTTGCTTTTTCGCTGCGCAATTCCGGCGCCGATCCGCTCCGTGATTTCGCGGTCGCTGAGCTTCACCGAAAACGGCGCGGCAACGTCAAAAATCAGGTTGGTGTGGTGCGGGCCGGAGACCATGCGGAAATCGTGAAGCGACAGGCTTTCGTCGATCTCCTTCACCGCCTCTTCCGCCAGCGCCCGGGCCTGATCGACCCGTTCGTCGTCCGTCACGATCGGATCCATGTGCAGCGTGATGTTCAGCCCCATTTCGGCGTGAATATCCCGCTCGATCACATCCATCAGGTCGTGGCTTTCCATAATATCGGTGGCGGCCGAGACCTCGGCGTGCGCGCTGACAAAGCAGCGGCTCGGGCCGTAGTCGTGCACGATCAGGTCATGTACGCCGATGATGCCGTCGTAGGACAGGATCTTGTTTTCGATGCTCTCCACAAATTCCTTCGTCGGCGGCTGACCGAGCAGAGGCGATATCGTGTCGCGGAACACGCTGAACCCGGCAAAAAAGACGAAGCCCGCCACGACGATGCCGAAAATGCCGTCAAACGGCAGGGCGGAGCGGCGCGAGAGGAACAGCGCTAAAATGGTGAACGAGGTGGCGGCCACGTCGCTGAGGCTGTCGACGACCACGGCGTTGATGGCGCCGGAATTGATCTGTTTGCCAATGGCGCGGTTAAAAAAGGCCAGCCAGACCTTGCCCAAGATGGACAGCACCAGCACGAGCACCGAAGCCCAGCTGAACAGCAGCGGTTCGGGGTGGATGATCTTCTGAACGGAATTTTTGATCAGCTCAATGCCCATATACATGATCACAAGCGCCACGACCATGCCGGCGATGTATTCAACGCGCCCGTGGCCGTAGGGATGCTCCTGATCGGCGGGCTTGGTGGACAGACGAAAGCCGAGCACCGAAATGCAGGAATTGCCCGCGTCGGAGAGGTTGTTGAGCGCGTCCGCCGTGATGGCAATGCTGTGGGTCACAGCGCCGATGAGCAGCTTGGCGGCAAAGAGAAGGACGTTGAGCACAACGCCGACGGCGCCGCTGAGAATGCCGTAACGGGCGCGAACCTTCACGTCGGCGGTGTTTTGATGCTCTTTGATAAAAAGCCGGATCAGCAGGCGAGACATGGCGTTTTCCCTCACTTACTCAAGATTGCCCCTATTTTAGTCTCATTTTCGCTTTAAGTCAAGCCCGCAGCAGCCCTTTCAGCTTTTGCTTTTCTTCCTTTTGCAGGCAGCCCAGCCCCCACGCCGCCGCGGCGAAGAGCGCCAGAGCAGGCAGCAAAAGCAGGAGCAGCTCGCCTTTTTGGCTCAGCGTGCCGACGCCGAAAACCAGCCTGCCAAGGCTGAGCAGCGACATACTGCCCGCGGCGGCGAGCAAAGGCTTGATCAGGTCGTGGAACACCTGCACCCGCACGGTGCAGGCGGTGGTCAGGCGGTGAAAGCTGAGCGAAAAGTTCATGATCTCACTGAAAAACAGAATGAAGAGATAGCCCTTGACCGCGTATTTCGGCAGCAGCACATAGACCAGCGCAACGCACAGGGAGGAATCAATGATGTTGTAGCGCATGGAGGCCAGCTGCTCGTTGAGCCCCTTGAGCATACCGTCCACCATGGTGTCCGCATACATGACGGGCAGCAGCAGGCTGAGCAGCCGGATGAAAAACGCGGCCGTGTCATCGCCGTAAACGCAGCAGGCGACGTCGCCGGCAAAAAAGAACAGAAACGCAGAGCAGCCCAGTGAAAACAGAACCGTCAGCCGCAGACAGAAACGAACGGTGAAGTCGATGTGCGCCTGTTTGCCTTTGCTGCGGCAGTCGGCCAGCTCCGGAATGAGCAGACCGGACAGCGCATAGAGCACGGCGGCGGGGTAGAGGATGATGGGCAGCGCCATGCCGTGAATGCTGCCGTACAGGTTCATGGCCTGTTCCGCACTCTGCCCCGATTTGCGAAAGCCGATGGGAATGAGCAGATGCTCCACCGTCAGCAGCACCGAGCGCATCCCGGACCCGATCGCGTCGGGCAGGGCGATGGGCAGCAGGGCGTTCAGCCCGCAGCGGGCGGGGGCAAAGCCCCTGAAGGCGCCGCGATCCGCCCGGCACATGGCCAGCAAAAGCGCGCAGGCGGCCGTTTCACTCAGGCTGATGCCGAAGCTGATGCAGGCGCACGCCGCGCCGATCTCGCCGCCGCGCAGCCGGTGCAGCGCCAGCACGGTGGCCAGCACCTTGGCCAACTGCCCCAGCAGCTGAACGCCCGCGTATTTCAAAAGCGTTTTGCGGGCGGTGAAATAGCCGTTGAGCGCGGCGGATATTGCCGTGAAGGGCAGGCTGGCGGCAAGAATTTTCAACGACGTTCCGGCGTTTTCATCCGCGATCCAGTATTGCGCGATCAGGGGGGAGGCGTAAAACAGAACCAGCGCTGCGGCGCAGCCCGTGACAAGGCCGTAGCGGATGCAGGTCAGGATCGCGCCGGACGGATCCGTGCGGGGCTGCCCGAGCGCGTGCGTGACCAGCCGGGTCGCGCCCAGCCGAACGCCCGCGGCGGCGAAGGTCACCGTCAGAGCGTAGACTGCCATGATCAGTTCAAACAGCCCGATGCCGGCCGCTCCGATCCGGTTGGTCAGATAAACGTTGAACGCAACGCCGATGGTGCGCATGAAAAAGCCGGAGACGGTTAAAATCATGGTGTTGAGCATGAGCAGCTTGGCGTTTCGCATAGGCGGCGTTCCTCCGTCGGTTCCAGTTACAAAAATCCTATGCGGCACGATTTGGTAAAATGCTTGCAATTCCTTATGATTTTTGTTATGATTAGGGATAACAATAATAGGGGAGTTTTGTTTTGAAGCTTGAATTGAGCAGGGAATTTATCTTTGACCAAAATGCGCCGACCCCGTCCTGCCATGCGTCCACCGTTCTGCCGCTGCGTGACGGCAGCATCGGCGCGGCCTGGTTCGGCGGCACGAACGAGAGCTGCGACGACGTGGATATCTGGTTTGCCCGCCGTGTCAACGGCCAATGGTCAGAGCCGGCAAGGATTTCGGCCGACAGGGCGCTGCCGCACTGGAATCCCGTGCTGTTTCAAAAAAACGAAGAGACCGTCGTGCTGTTTTTCAAGCTCGGCAAACAGATTGCAAACTGGAAGACGTATTTCGTCGAATCCAACGACTGCGGCCTGAGCTGGAGCGCGCCGCGCGAGCTTGTGCCGGGGGATGAAACCGGCGGCCGCGGCCCCGTCAAAAACAAGGCGCTGCGCCTGAGCAGCGGCCGCGTGCTGGCGCCCGCCTCCACCGAGCAGGATCATGACTGGCGCTGCTTCGTCGATTATTCCGACGACGGGCTGCAGACGTGGCAGCGCACCGCTTTTATTGAGCGGCCGACCCGTTACCGCAAGATCGTGGGCATGATCCAGCCCTCGCTCTGGGAATCTGCGCCCGGAACGGTGCATATGCTGGTAAGAACCGACTGCGGCTATATCTTTCGGGCCGATTCCGCTGATTTCGGTACGACCTGGACGAAGGCATACAAAACAAACCTGTTCAACAATAACAGCGGCCTTGATCTGGCGCGCACGGCGGACGGGCGGCTGTTTCTGGTGTGCAACCCCGTGCGCAAAAACTGGGGCGAACGCACGCCGCTCACCGTTTTGTGTTCCGACGATAACGGCGCGGTCTGGCGCACGGCCGCCGTGCTCGAAGACACGCCCGGCGAATACTCTTACCCGGCCATTGTTGCTCACGGCGGCAAACTGCTGATCACTTACACCTGGAACCGAAAAAGGATATGCTTTGTGACGATACCCGTTACGGATTGAAAATACGGATTAAAAAGGAGAACCGACCATGAAATTTGACAGCTATACCTTCACTCTGCCCTCCAAACTGGCGGGCACGACCCTGTCCGGCAAGGTTTACGCCCCCGTTGTCCGCGCGAACGCGAAGGCGATCTTTCAGATCGCGCACGGCATGGCGGAGCATCTTGAGCGGTATGACGAATTCTGCTCGTATTTAGCCTCCAACGGCTATGCTGTTTTTATCCATGACCACGCCGGCCACGGCAAATCCGCCCCTTCCGACGAAGAGCTGGGCTTTTTCGGCGAAGAGAACGGCTGGAAAACGCTCGTGGAGGATTGCCGCACGGTCAATCAGTTTGCCGTGGCGGAGTTTCCGGACAGACCGGTCATCTTTTTCGGCCACAGCATGGGCTCCTTCATTGCCCGCGCCTATACGCGGCTTTACAGCGCCAACCTTTCCGGCGCGATCTATTGCGGCACCAGTGGAGCCAACCCGGCGGCCGGCTTCGCCATCTGGCTGGCGGATCTGATCGCCCGCAGCAAGGGCACGCATTACCGCAGTGAATTCATCAACACGCTTGCCTTCGGCGCCTACAACAAAAAAATCAAGCCCGCCCGCACCGCTTTTGACTGGCTCACCAAAGATGAAGCGATCGTGGACAAATACGTTGCCGACCCGTATTGCGGCTTTTTGTTCACCACGTGCGGCTACCGCGACCTGTTTAACGTGCTCAAAGCCGTCTCCGGCAAAAAATGGTATCAGGGGCTGCCCAAGCGCCTGCCCGTTCTCCTTGTGGCGGGCGAATGCGACCCGGTCGGCGAATACGGCAAGGGCGTCAGGCAGGTCTACCGCGACCTGAAAAAAACCGGCCACACCGACATTTCCCTCAAGCTTTACGCAGGCGACCGCCACGAGATCCTCAACGAGCTTGACCGTCAGACCGTCATGGCGGATATTGTGAAATGGGCGGATGAAAAGCTCGGCCGCTGACCCATGATCTAACGCGATAAGAGAAGGAATAGAATGAGTAACCAAGCCAACCGCCAGGGCAGTGTTTTGTTAAAAAACTGTCCGGAGCGAATGATCCGCGCCTATTATATCGCCTTTGCCGTTTCCGGTGTGCTGACGGTGATCCTCATGCTGTTCACCCACGGGGAAAGCTTTGCCAACACCCTGTTCAGCGATCAGTATGTGACCCTCGGTGTTTTCGGCCACGACGATTTTATGGATTTTTTCAATTCCATTCGCGACGCGGGCACCAAAGAAGTGTATAAGAACGGCATCATCTATCCGCCGCTGGCCAACCTGTTTTTTTATGTGTTGTCCAAAATGGTGAATCCGGATCTGGTGTCGATCCGGTTTGTGATGCGCAAGCTGCTTTCGCATGACACCACCTGCCTGACGCTGTACGCTGTGTTTGTTTTTGTCTGCCTGCTGGCGTTTGTGCGCATGATGCAGATCAGGCTCGACGGCGCCGCTTCGCCGGGCCGGGTGCGTTATCTTCCCATCCTGCTGATTTTTTCCTACCCGATGATCTACTGCATCCAGCGCGGCAACATTCTGCTGCTGACGATGGTGCTCACCATGTTTTTTGTGTTTTACCGCAATGATGAGCGCAAGTGGGTGCGGGAGCTGTCGTATATCGCGCTGGCCGTCGCGGCAGGGCTGAAGCTTTATCCGGCGGTGTTCGGGCTGCTGATGTTCGTCGATAAAAAATACAAAGAGGCGGTTCGCCTTTTGGTTTACGGCGTTTTGATCACGGTGCTGCCGTTCTTCTTCTACGACGGGCTGGAAAGCATCCGCGATCTTTACGAAAACCTGAAGGAGTTTTCCACGCTGTCGGCGAATCAGGTCAACTTTGATTTTGTCACCAGCGACGTGATCGCGCGGCTGCTCTGGGAATGGGTCGGGGTGGACTATATTCCGACGCGCAGCTTTATCTTTTCCGCCAATATGCTCGGCGCGCTGCTGATGTTCCTGATCATGCGGGAAGAATGGCAAAGGGTGCTGTGCCTGTCCTATTTGTTTATGAATCTCGGCTCCGGCGGCAGAATGTATATCCTGATTTTCCTGATCATTCCGTTTGCGCTGTTCTTGAAAAAAGGCAGCTTTCGCAGGCGCGACGTGGTTTATTTCATTTTCTTCTTCCTGCTTCTGATGTATCTGCCCTGCGTTTATTACCCCGCGTTCAACACGGTCGATAAAATGCTGGAGGCAGGCGAAAAGATGCTGGATAAGCCAAACAACCTCATCGCTGCGGTGAGCCTGCAGAGCATGATGGTCTTTATGTTTTTCGATATGCTCAAACGGGTTGCCGAAAACGAATTGCTGATCCTTCGTTTCAAAAAGAAAAAAGAAAGCGCTTCTGAAAGCGCAGCAAATCAGCCATAAAAATAACGGCAGTCTCCCGCGCGGGGAGGCTGCCGATGTTTTTATGGCGCCTGTCAGGAAAGCTTCCAGATGAGCGTTTCGATAATGGCAAAAATGCGCAGGCTGGAAAGGAAGTGAAGGATGCGGCCGAGCTGCGCCTTGAAGGATGTGTCGCGCACGTAGGTGAGCGGTTCGGCGCCGTTGTCGATCGGGAACGCCTGCGTGAGCGTGATGCCGCCCTTGCCGATGAGCTGGCAGCGAACGTAAAGGAAATCCTCCGCGCCCTCAATCGTGTCAAGGTCGAGCGTATAGGTGCTGTCCTGCGCCGATTGCTCGATATCCTGCTGAGCGATCACGCTGCCGTTGGCCACCCACTGGATGTTGCTGTACTGGTTGGCTTTTACGGTGACCTTGTGGCCGTCGACCGAAACCTCGGTGAACATCGGATAAGGCAGGCCCTGATTCTTCACGCCGATGTCTTCCTTCGGGCCGAG
>CADBPL010000226.1 GCA_902796535.1 Oscillospiraceae bacterium | reverse complement strand
GCAGATTGGCGAGAGGATTTTTCGTCAGATGAAGCAAAAAACGCAGGCAATACTTGGTGTATTAACGAGTATTTTTGTGATATATGACGGAAAATGATCCGTCAAGATGTGCGCCTGCGATTTAATCAGTGGTTACTTAGCAATCGCGCAAGATTCAAGTGCGTGTGTGGTATGGCCGAAGGTCAAAGGGCTGCTTTGATGGCGGCCAGCAGCTCGTCATAGGTCTCAAAGGCAGGCAGCTCCGGATAATCGCGCTTGATCGCCTCCGTGCTCTTGAACAGGAACCCTGCCTTGCTGGCCTGAATCATGCCCAGATCGTTGAAGCTGTCGCCGCTGGCAATGGTGTCAAAGCCGATGGACTGCAGCGCCTTGACGGTGGTGAGCTTGGATTGCGGGCAGCGCATTTTGAAGCCGGTGATCTCGCCATCGGGCGCGACCTCAAGCGAATTGCAGAAGATCGTGGGCCAGCCGAGCTTTTTCATCAGCGGCTGCGCGAATTCCTCAAACGTGTCGCTGAGAATGATCGTCTGCGTAATCGAGCGAAGCTCGTCTAAAAACGCTTTCGCGCCGTCCATCGGGTCGATGGTGGCGATGACTGCCTGAATTTCCTTCAGACCAAGACCGTGTTCTTTCAGCACAGATAAACGCCAGTTCATCAGCTTGTTGTAATCGGGCTCGTCGCGGGTGGTGCGCTTGAGCTCCGGAATGCCGCTGGCTTCGGCAAAGGCGATCCAGATTTCGGGCACGAGGACGCCTTCCATATCAAGACAAACAATATTCATCCGGTTTCTCTCCTTTTTCTTGTTCATTACTCGTTATTTTAACAGATTGCAGACGGTTTTTCAATCATTTTTTATTCATCCGCATCAAACAAATCTTAAAACCGTTTTGAAATAAGTTATTTACAAAAATTTTGTATCATTTCTGAATCGGTTATGATATAATTCAACCGATATAAGCGTGGGATCGCTGCTTAAAGCGGCGTGACCCGGAAAGGAAACTGTTATGGATTTCAGAACGACTCTTGAAAACGCAAAAGAAAAGCTCGACGCTTACGCGCAGTTTGCCGTTGACAACATCACGCACATCTGCTCTTCGTTCGGGCCGCGCCCCTGCGGCGAAAAAGGCGAGCGTCAGGCGCAGGAATACATGGGCGAGTTGATCAGACCTTTTGCCGACACCGTCGAACGCGAGACCTTTGAGGTGCATCCCGACGCGTTCATGTCCTTTGTGCCGATCGCCGGCAGCCTGATGCTGGCTTCGACCGCGGCCAACCTTGCCGCCGCGTTCAAAAAGAACAAGCTTTCTTTGGCCTCCTTCGGCTTCACTGCCGCTGCCGCTGCCGCCATGGTCGGCGAGTTTGCGCTTTATAAACAGCCGCTTGATCCGCTGTTCAAAAAGAAGACCTCCGGCAACATCATTGCCGTGCGCAAATCCTCGGGCGAAACCAAACGTCGCATCATCCTCTCCGGCCACACCGATTCCGCGCCGGAATGGACCTACACCTATCGCCTCGGCTCCAAGGGCGTTTTGGGCGTAGCGGGCGCTTCGGTTGCCGGGCTGCTCTATAACGTTGCTTCTTCCGCCGTTTCGGTCACGTCCAAAAACGATAAGCTCAAAAAAGGCCTTGCGCTGGGTCAGCTTGCCTTCGTGCCGGCTTTTTCGGCGCTCTATGCCTTCACCAACGGCAAGCGTTATGTTGACGGCGCGAACGACGACCTGTCCGGCTGCTTTGTGGCGAATTCCGTGCTCAAGTTCCTCAGCGATAACGACATCCGCTTTGAGAACACCGAAGTCATCGTTCTGCTCACCGGTGGGGAGGAATGCGGTCTGCGCGGCGCGAAAGCATTTTTTGACGCGCACCCCGAATACGGCAACGACGGCGTTGAAACCATGTATGCCGGGTTCGATACCATCCGTGACGGCGAATATATGGAAATTTACACGAACGACCTCAACGGCCTTGTTCCGACCGATCAGAACGCCTGCACGCTCGTGCAGAACGCCGCCGCCAAATGCGGCAAGGACGTGCCCTTCGGTTCTATCCCGCTCGGCTCCACCGACGCAGCCGCCGCCGCACAGGCGGGCGTACCCGCCGCGGCCTTTGTGGCGATGGATCCCGCCCCGGCGCGTTATTATCACACCCGGCTCGACACGGCGGATATCCTTTGCCCCGAAACCATCGAAAAGGTCATTGAGATCGCGCTGCAGACAGTCTTTGATTTCGACGAGGAAGGGCTTTATTAAGAGTTTGAATAAAAAAGGAAGCTCACGGCGAGCTTCCTTTTTTTGT
>CADBPL010000225.1 GCA_902796535.1 Oscillospiraceae bacterium | reverse complement strand
TTTTTAAACAGGGCGTTCTGAAATCGGGCTGCTGTTTTCTTTCAGCGTCAGGTTTTCGATAAAGAGATCGGAAAAGAGCGGATCCGCTGCGAGGTCAACATAGGCCGTATGCTCAAGAAAAGCGGAAAGGTCGTGCTGACCGGCGGCGTATTTCACGGTTCCCAGCAGGCTGCTGTTGCCGACACAAACGCATTTTTCTTTCAGCGCCGCCGGCAGCAGACCGGCAGCAACGGCGCTGCCGATGTTGATCCCGGCCGCAAAGCCTCCGGCGATACAGAGCTTGTCGATTTTATTAAAGGAAACGTTCTGCTTTTGCAGCAGCGTCAGCAGCGCGGCGCAGACGGCTGATTTTGCCAGCTGATACTGCCTGACGTCGTCCTGCGTCAGCGTCACGCCCGGGGCGACCTCAAAAACGCCGCAGGGCATATAACCGTTTTCGTCGATCGTGCCGTCACGCAGCAGCGCGGCGATGAGATCCACCAGCCCCGTGCCGCAGATTCCCTTCGCCGGCCGGTTTTCAACCGTCTGCACACGGCCCGGCGCGTAGGCAAAAATCGCACCTGCCGAGGCGCTCATCCCGCAGGAAATGTCAGCTCCTTCAAAACACGGCCCGGCGGCAGCGGCCGTGCAGACCGCACTTTGGCGCGAAAACAGCACGATCTCCGCATTGGTGCCAAGGTCGAGCAGCAGGTTATATTGATCCTGCGGCGGCAGACCCGCAAACGCCAGCCCGGCCGTCAGATCGGCGCCCACAAACGCCGCGGCGCAGGGGAGGGAAAGAACGGTTTCCGCGCCCGTGATCCCGAGCCGGGGCGCAGGCACGGTCTGCGATTTCAGAAAGGCGGGGGTATAGGGCGCAACGCCCATGGCGGAGCAATCCACGCCGAAAAACAGGTGCAGCATGGTCGTGTTCCCCGCCGCATACAGCCTTTTGACGGGCGGCGCGTTCAATTGCCGGATCAGGCCGTTGACGGCTGCGATCACGGCCGACTGCAGCGCCGCCGGGCCGTGCGCCCGGCAGTAGCCGATGCGGCTCATCACATCCGCGCCGTAGGCCCGCTGCGGGTTGTCCGCCGTCGCCGTTCGCGCGATCGTTCCGTTATCCTCCGAAAACAGGGCCAGCGCCAGGGTCGTTGTGCCGATATCCAGCGCCAGCGCCATGTGTTCGGTCAGAACGCCCGATTCCCGCGCGCCGGTTTCGGCCAGGATCGTTTCCGGCTCCGGCACCGTGACGGCCGCATCGCCGCGAACGCGGTATTGGCAGGCCGGCTCCTCCCGGCCGTTCACCGTGACCCGGCATTTGCCGCACACGCCGCGGCCGCCGCAGGGCTGGGCAACGGCTTTTCCCGCGCGCCGCAGCACATCGGAAAGCAGCTCGTTATCCGCAGCGGTTGCGGTTTGCCCATTGATCGTCAGTTTATGCATCGCGTTTTACCTCGCTGAACAGACTTTGACCCGTTCGGTCATGCCTTGTGCCGGTCTTATTTTACACGACGCGGCGCGATGTGTCAATGCGCTTGGCGGTTCGGCTTTGTCCGGTTTGCCGTTTGAAAAGCGGTTCTCGCAAAATGGGCGAGAATCCGGTTTTGGTACCGATTTGTATGCTTTTCATACCAAAAAGGTTCCCAAAGCGGAAAAAATGTGGTATTTCATGTTTAGTCGTAACCGTGCAGATTCCGCTTTTGACGCCGGAACCGGTAAATCGGGCGCCAATTGAGATGAAATCTTGCAAATGCGATGAGAATCAATTATAATGCATTAAGGAGATGGATGCCTTGAAAATCGCAATTTGTGACGACGAAAGAGCCGTTTGCACCAGACTCAAAACTTTGACGCTGGCGTATCTGAAAGAAAAGGGGATCGAGGGGGAATGTGAAACCTTCTATACCTATCACCAGCTTCAGGGGCGGGAAAACGAATTTGAGCTGTTCTTTCTGGATTATAAGATGCCGGATATTGACGGCCTGGCGTTTGCGCGCGGCTTGTATGAGCAGTACGGCGATAAGAAAACGCTCGTTTTTATCACGGCATATCCGGAAATCGTTTATGATGCGTTTGAGGTGCGCGCCTATCGGTTCCTTGTCAAGCCCATCGAAAAAGAAAAGTTTTATGCCGTGCTGGATTCTTTTATGGAGCAGTTCCGTTCTCAGTATTATCTGTCGGTGCTCAGCAACGGGCGCACGGAGGTGATCCCGCTGGCGGAGATTCTGTATATCGAAGTCACGCGCAAGGACTGCACGATCGTGCTCCCCGGGCGCACGGTGGTTTGCCACAAAACGATCGCCGCTTTTGAAGAAGAGCTGACGCCGCTGGGCTTTTTCCGCACCCACCGCGCTTATCTTGTGAATATGCGGAAGATTCGCAGCTATGATTCGCGGATCATTTGGCTGGACAACGGTGAGAAGGTGTTCATGGGGCCGAAAAAATACGGCGATTTCTGCCAGGCCTACATCAAATTGTTGAAATGAGTGAGTGGTTCATGGGATAGGATTGCTGCAGCACATAACCGGCGTAACGGCCGTTGTGCTGCTGCTGAGGTGTGTGTTCGGCTATGCCCCCAAAAAACGGGGCCCGGCGGTCTGGATGGCGCTGTTCGCGGCTGCGGCGGCGCAGGCCGGCGTATTGCTTTTGTCACGCGCCCGGCCGGATGCGGCGGCTGATTTGCAGGAGGCGCTGATTTTTGCCGGCGCGGTCGCAGCCCCGTATCTGCTTTTGCGGGGCAGACGCAAACGCACGTTTTTTCTGTTCGGCCTGGCCTATTGCGCAACGACCGATTATATCGCCGCCCTCGCCCCGGCACGGTATGCAGGCGCCGTTGGCGTTCTGGTGGACGCTGCGGCAGGTCTGCTGGCTTTTTTGGTCTGCAAAGCCGGCAGAAAAGCCCCGCCGGACTTTCCGGATCAGGTGCCCGTCTGGGTTTATATCACCGTTTTTGTTGCGGATCTGAGCGCCTATTACAGCGGGATGCTGCCGCAGGATGCCTCCTATTTCGCAGAGGTTTCCGCGGTGTTGAAAGCGCTGTCCCTGCTGTTGATCGGCGGCAGCATCGGCTGGCTTGTGCGGCGGTATCTTCAGGCGCAGCGCGCAGAACAGTTTGCGGCAAAGCAGCTTGCGCTGCAGCTTCGCCATTACGAAGAATTGGTCGAAAAGAGCCGCCTTGCGCGTTCGCTGCGGCATGACTACGAAAACAATCTGCTTTCGCTGGGGGTGATCCTCGACGCCGGGCAGACGCAGCAGGCGCGGGATTATGTGCGGCAGCTGCAGGGCGAGGTGCACGCAGCCTCGTTTTCGGCCGTAACCGGCAACTGGTTTGCGGATGCGATCCTTGCTGAAAAGAAAGCCGCTGCCGCCGAAAAAAGCATTGAACTATCGTTTTGCGGCACCGTTCCCGCCGGGGGAATTGCCGACCCTGATCTGTGCACGATCCTTTGCAACCTGCTGGATAACGCCATAAGCGGCTGCAGCGCCTGCGCGCCGTGCACAGTGGAGCTTGAAGGGCGCGAGGCGCCGGATCGCTGGCTGCTCACGGTCAAAAATCCCGTTGCGCAAAAGGTGATCATCCGCGGCGGAACGGTTCCGACAAGCAAAACGGACGCCAAAAACCATGGCTTTGGTCTTGCCAATGTGCGGCGCGCTGCCGAAAAATACAACGGTTATCTGGAATTGAATTGTTCCGATCACTGCTTTGCGGCGGAGGTCGGGCTGATGTTGAATACGGAGGAATCAAAATGAAACGCACGATGAAACGTATGCTTTCCCTTCTGCTTGCCGTTATCCTGCTTGGCGGCACGGCTTCGGCCGGCCTGTCTGTTTCCGCAGCCGGCGCCGGTTACCAGAACGGCGACGTGATCGAGTTCGGTTCCTACCCGCAGTCGCGCGTGACAGACGCCCGAACGCTTGCTGAGCTGGACGCGTTGGAAAAGGAGTGGATCTCATACGGCTATCTCAGCTATTATGAGCCGGGCGATTATATGCGCTATGCGGATGTGGAGCTGAACGGCCGAAGGTACCGTGCCGTGACGGCGGATGCTTACCGTCCGAGCCGGGTGTATTATACGATCCAGGACAATGATCGTTCCAATCCGCAAAGAAGCAACGGCATTCAATTGCAGACGGTCTATTATTACGCCTATGAGCCGATCCTGTGGGTCGTTATCGATGCGGCGGCCGGGTATCTGCTCAGCCGTGATATTCTTGCGCAGCAGGATTACTGCTCCGGTTTGCCCGCGCAGAACCCCGCGGACGGGTTCAAATACCGCGATAATACCTACGCCCATCTGCTCTCCGACTGGGCGACCTCCGACGTGCGCGCATGGCTGAACGAAACGTTTCTCAACGATGCGTTCACCGCGCAGGAGCGGCAGGCGATCCGCGTGTCGCTGAACGAAAACCAGCCCTGTCAGACGGACGGCAAAACCTATCCGTTTGAAACGGCGCCGACGGAGGACAGCGTTTTTTTGCCCGCGAAAACCGAGATCGAGGATTACAGCGATGCGTCCGGCAAGAGCGTCCTGTATGCTTACGTGACGGATTATGCGCTGTGTCAGGGGCAGGAGGGAACCGTTTTTGAGCCTGCCAAACGGCTGCAGGGCAATTTTCTCACGCGCACGGCCAATACGGATAAGGCATTAGTAAAATCGCTGCTGTCAAAGCCCTATCCGCAGCTGTCCGGCTTTAACAGCTATATGGGTGCGGACGATATACGCATGGCAGGCACGCGCCCCGCCATGCGGGTCGATCTTTCCGCCGTTTCGGGCCGGCTTTACGGCGGCACATGCGGGCGCAGCATGACGTGGGAACTGGTGGACGGCGAGCTGGCGCTGCGCGGCAACGGATTGATGACGGACTACGCGAGCGCCGGGGCCTGTCCATGGGATGCGGTCAGGGATCAGATCCGGACGGTTTATGCGTGGGACGGTGTGAACAGCATCTGTGCCAATGCGTTTGCAAACTGTGAAAACCTCACGGAGGTCTTTCTTGAACCGTCGGTAAGAACGGTGAAAAAGAACGCCTTTAGCGGGTGCGGCGCGCTGGAACGCGTGACGGTGCTGGCGGATACATTCAGCGCAAACAGCGCGTTTCCGAAGAATCGGCCGGCTGCCTTTGTCTGCCGGACGGAGGCGGTCGCCGAAACGCTGGCGCAGGCGGGCGGCGCCGTTTCGCTCGCTCAGGCGGAAAACGGCATTCTGACGCTCACCGGCACGGTGGCGGTCAGCGATGCGGCGCCGTTTGCCCGGCTGGAGCGGCTGCTCCGCTATTTCTGTGAAGACGCCGACACCGTCTGCTTTGAAAAGCTCGTTTTTAAAGGGATGTCTCCCGATGCGTTAGCCGGGCGCAACCGCCGCTTTGCCGATCCGTCCGCTGCCGATCTGACGCTGTTGAACCTGTACGTCTGTTGGGAGACGCTGGCGGCGGAACCGGAGCTGTTTTCAACAGACCGTCTGAAGGCGGCCTTGCAGGATGAGGCCTGCGCGGCGTTCCGGGCCGACCCGTCGTTCGGGCGGCATATCGAATTCGGCTCCTATCCGCAAACCGAGGTGACCGATTCGGCTGTGCTCGGCGCTTTGAACGCGCAGGAGCTTACGTGGACGTCTTACCGGTATTACCGGGGCGAACGGCGCTCGGGCGCGGGCGAAATGTTTGCCATGAAGCCGGATGATTTCATGTATTACACCGATGTTGAACTGGGCGGCGAGCGGTACCGCGGCGTGAGGATCGACGCGCCCCGTCCGCTTTACACATGGGATTATGCCAACAATTCTTCGACCGTTCTGACCTATTCCTCCCAAAACGGCAATGCGGCCGTGCTCTGGTTCCGCTATGAGCCGATCGTCTGGCGGATATTGGATGCGCAGGACGGTTTGATCTTCAGCGAAAACGTGCTGGACAATCAGCCGTTTGAAAATATGTACCGCAGCATGGTGGAAAGCGAATACCGCAGCAGCGGTTATCCGTATCCGGCCATTTATGCGGAAAGCTCCGTGCGCGCCTGGCTGAACGAAACCTTCCGGCTCACCGCGTTTAATGCGCAGGAGCAGGCGGCGATCCGGCCGTCCGCGCTGGAAACGCCGGGCTATGCAACGCGAACGGATCTGTCCAATTACTCGACGGATCAGGTGTTTTTGCTTTCCCTCGACGAAGCCATGGATGCGGCTTACGGGTTCTCGGCAAACGAGCTGGCCGATCCGGCGCGTTCGTGCAAAAACCAATGGACCGATTACGCCTTTGCGCAGGGCCCGGTGCGTTACGAACCCAAAACCGAAACGAGTTATTTCAACTGGATGCTGCGCACGGGTCAGCTGTTTGACGCCTGCTGCACCATTCTGGCGGACGGATCGCAGCGCAAGAGCGAAACCTTTGAGCTTTCCGGTATTCGCCCCGCCATGCGCGTTGACCCCGCGCTGCTCAAACCGCGCTCCGGCTCCTGCGGCAAAGCCGTGCAGTGGGCGTTTGATGAGGAGGGCGGCGTGCTGTCGCTGACCGGCACGGGCGCGATGGATTCGCTCGGCTCGTTTGCCGATTACGGCTACAGTGTCTGGCAGGATGAGATCCGGTTCGTCGCTGCGTCTCACGGCGTTACCGCCGTTGGCGCGCATGCGTTTGAGGGCTGCCCGGCGCTGGAGGAAGCCATCCTCGGCGCAGGCGTGACAAAGCTCGGGGCTTCAGCTTTTGCGGATTGCCCGAAGCTGATGAACGTCACAGTCATGGCCGATACGCTTTCTGCGCAGGATGCGTTCCCGCAGGATCGCGCGGATTGGACGCTGATCGCCCCGGCGGGCAATGAACAGGCTTCCGCGCTCGGCCAGGCGCTCGGCGTGCCGCTCGTCACGTTCTCTTACGAAGACGAGGCGCTTTCCTTCCAAGGCAATATCATCGTTCACGATGCGCTTGCCTACAGCTATCTGCCCGCGCTTGTCGCCGGTTACGCCGAGGCGAAAACCGTTTATTTTGAACGGCTGGTGTTTGCCGATATTGAGCCGAACACCGACCCCGGCGAGGCGTACATGACCGAATACAACGGCAGCCTTGCGCTGGAAAACGTGACCGTTTCGCTGGTGTATATTGCGGGCGACGGCAGCCGGGAACAGGTGACCTATGCGCGCATGCTCGAGCTGCTCGAGAGCGGCGATTATTACGCGTTCAAGCTGCGCATCGACGTGGGCGACGATGAAACGATGGAGGAGCTCATCACCCGGAAGCTCGAATCGATCCTGCCCTTTGTGCCGCGAAAAGTGCTGCGCATCGTGTCCAAGGCTATCAATTTTATCGTGAAAATTTTTAAAAAGTAAACCCTTGTTTTCCTTCAACGGCTTGCGTTTTCGGCGCAGGCCGTTTTTTCGTACCCCTTTTCCCGCGTTTCGTACCAAACCTATTTACAACCTGAATGAAAGTATGGTATGAAAAGGATGAGATGAACTGGATTTGACTCTGTGCCGTTTGCTGTACGAGCGATCGGCGAATGGTAAAAAGCATCTCAAACAAATGAAAAGCAAACAGGAGGAAAAACACAATGAGAAAAAACAAGGTTGTCTTCAAACGGGCGCTGGCGTCGCTTCTGATTGCAGTGATGCTGGCTGGCGTTGCACCGCTGTCAGGCTTTGTTGACCTGTTCAGTATGAAGGCGGAGGCGGCGCCGTTGGGGACGGCATGGCACACAACAAAAGCAATAACGGATAAAACAACCGTTGACAGCGTGGTGGCTGCTATTGATAAACAGGCATTTAGCAGTGTTTCACAAAGAGACAAAGTGAAGAAGGACATTAATCACTTTTTATATACTTCAAAATACAGCGCAGTTAAAAAAAGTACGTTTCCATACAAGAATAACAACCAGAAGATAAATTACTATACTATTGTTGACAACGAAGGCTATAAGTTTAACACTGGTGGAGGAACTGGGTGCTGGGCTTATGCAGTTTTTGTACAGGGCTGTATCTATAACAAAAGCGGTGAAAGTACCTATTTCAAGAAAACAAACAAAACGACAACGGCAGATAAATGTAAAGAAATCATAACCCACTATGCCCAGGCAGGCGAGCATATCAGAATTGAGGATAAATGTGATAATCATACTCCTCATTCTTTGGCTTTTGTCTCCTTTACTGATTTCGGTTTTTACTATATGGATTATCAAGGGGGCAAAATCTATCTCAACTATACAACTTGGAAAAAGTTTGCGAAATCTTGCAACAGCTGTTCTAAACAAAGTGTTTATTTGTCAAACCCAAATAAAGGGGATAATCAAAATTATAAGAAACCTGGTACACCCAAAATATCTGCGACCACTGATCTTGCCGTGAATGCACCAACGACAATAAAATGGAATAAGGTTTCTGACGCAATGGGTTATAAGATTTCGGTAAACGGAACGGTGACGGATTGTAAAGCCAACGTTTCCTACAGCTTTAAGCCCAACAAAGCCGGAAAATATTCGATTTTTGTTCAGGCGTATAATCCCAAATACACAAGCAATCAATCCAATGTTCTTACCATTACCGCTCATAATCCATCTAAGGTAACTTTTGTTGGCCGGAAAGGGAAAATTCTAAAAACACAATATGTAGAATACGGGAAAAATGCCGTTCCGCCGGATCCGCCGACAGAAAAAGGCCACACTTTTACCGGTTGGGACAAATCATATAATAATATTACGAAAGACACAAAAATCACCGCGAATTATAAAGCGAATAATTTTGTAATTAAGCTAATTGATATTATTACAAACAGCACCGTCGAAAGCGAACAGATCGTTGAATTCGGCGAAGCGGTCGACATGCCGGTGGAAGGAACCGACTTTGACGCCCCGGACGGCTACACCTTCCTTGGTTGGGACACGACGGAATACGATTGTGTTGAAGAAGATCTGAACATCAGCGCAGTGTATGCCAGTGAGGAGTCCACGCTGCCGGTCGTTGCTTCTATCACTTCCGCAGAAAGACAGGACGACGGCTATTACGTGCGTTTTGACCTCACCAATTATCCCAACGCGATCACACGGGGCAGAGCCGTCGTTTCGCTGAAAACGGCGGAGGGCAAGCTGGTTGACACGACCGAGTCGGCGGCGTTCAGCATTCCGAAGGGCGGCAGAAAGACGGGCATGGAGGTTTTCCTGCCCTGTGAAAAGGCGGCCTCCACCGTTGAAATCATTATTGTTGACAGCTATAAGACGGGCGTTCCGATTTCCGCAAACGTAACGGCGGCAATTGAACAGGGCCTTGAATGGACGGACTGGAGCGAAGATCTGCCGGACGTTGCGGAAGGGGTCGAGGTTGAACAGAGAACGGAATACCGCACGAGCCTGAAGGAAACGATCAGTGAGACAAATACGCAGAGCGATTATGAGAAGGACGGTTGGACGCTTGCCGGTCGAACCTCTGCGTGGGGTGAGTACGGCGCGTGGAGTTCTTGGTCCAAAAACACTGTGACCGCGAGCGACACGAGAAAGATCGAAACCAAAACTGTGACCGATAAAGCCGCTTATACACAGTATCGGTATTCGCATTATTATAACAAATCGACCGGAAACACTTCCCCGAAAGATTTGGGCAGCGCGTGGACAGGACCGCACTCCACGGGTTGGATGAACAGCGCGCTGACAAAAGACGGTACTTCTTCAGCCGGTGGTGCAAAGTATAAGAGCAAAAAATGCGCTACCTGCGGTAAGACTGCGTACTGGTATAATCAGGAAACGCGCACTGTTCCCGCTGTGACGCACACGGAATACCGCTATGCCGACAGAGAGATGAATTACACGCATTCCTTCTACCGCTGGTCGGATTGGTCAGATTGGTCGACGTTGGCGGCCACGCAAACGGACGGCATGCGCGTGGAAACAAGGACGGTTTACCGTTACCAAAGCTCTGAAGCCGGTGTGGAAGATGCCAGTGGTCAGGTTCGCACCGTTTCCGGCTCGTTTGACCCGCTGTTGGCCGGGCGGCAGGCAACGCTTTATGTCTATAAAATTGACGAAGCGTCAGACTGGACGAACGAATACGTCGGGCAGAGTGTGATCGGCGCAGACGGCAGCTACAGCTTCACCTTCAAGCTCCGTGAGGAACCGACCGCTCAGACAGGCGACTTCACAGTTGCGCTGGGCGTTGAAGGCTCCAGCGGTATGGTGGCGCTTGACGTGATCGAAGCGCCCGTGCCGCAGTATACCGTTAATTTCTATGATTTCAGCGGCAGCATCATTAAAACAGAGCTGGTCGACAGATACGAAACAGCGACAGCTCCCGAGGATCCGGTCAAAGAGGGCTATGATTTCCTTGGGTGGGACAAGAGCCTGACCAACGTCGTTCAAAACCTCGACGTCATGCCTCGGTTTGTGAAAAAGACGTTTACGGTTGTCTTTGTTGATTGGACAACGCAAACCGTTACCACCAAATCCTTTGAATACGGCGATTTCCTGACCGGTCCGGAGGTTGAACCGGTTGAGGGCGCTCACTTCACGGGCTGGAGCGATATCATCGACGGCGAAACCGTGGCAACGCAGAATCTGATCGTTACCGCCGAATACACGAGGGACACGTGCGAAATCGTTTTCCATGACTTTGACGGCAACGTCATCAGCACGCAGTACGTTGAATACGGCGACAGTTTAACGGCGCCGGATGATTTGAGCAAAGAAAACTATGTTTTCCTTGGCTGGACAAGTCTTGACGGAGAACTGGACTTTAACTCCATTGACTGCAGCATGGAATTGTATCCGGAATATGCTTTTGAAGAATCAGTTGCGGCTCCTGTAGCAAGCGTGACCACCGGAGCCTTTGCGGAAGCGCAAACGGTCACGCTTTCGTGCGAAACGGAAAACGCGGTTATCTATTATTCAACCGACGGCAGCGATCCGCTGGAAGGCAACAAGATTTACACCGCGCCTTTGACGATCAGCAGAAGCACTCAGCTGAAGGCTGTCGCCTGTGCAGTTGAAAAGAATGACAGCGAAACGGTCACGGAGTTTTATGCGATCAACGGCAGCGACATGACAAGCGAGTGGATGACGTATGATGATATTCCACAGAATATTCTGGACGATTCAGCAAAATACTCACTTGAAAGTCAAAACGGTTTCCGGTATAAAGATGTTATTGAGACGTCGTGTATTTCACAAATCGAATCGCTCCTTGCTGACGGCTGGGTTGATGAAGGAACAACACAGAGCGAGGCAAGCGAGTGGAGCGTGACGCCGCCCGCGCTTGAGGATACAGACTATACTGTCAATGAGCAGGAACCGGATCCCGTTCCGGTCACA
Organism: Oscillospiraceae bacterium; assembly: GCA_902796535.1. Lineage (GTDB taxonomy): Bacteria > Bacillota > Clostridia > Oscillospirales > Acutalibacteraceae > UBA8612. The sequence goes on along the minus strand of CADBPL010000225.1, from coordinate 1,686 downwards.
AAGTATCGGTACACGCATTTCAAGTATTATGACGCAGAGAGCGGAAGCGTTCAGTTTTCAAACGCCGCCATGGAAGGCGTGACCGGAGAAACGGAAGAGATCGTTGTTGATGCTCCGCTGTCAGTCGTTGGCTTTTTACCGGGTACGACCACGCCTTATTACAGCTATAACGGCGAGCAGTGGTTCACCATGACGCCGGTAACGGTTTATGTTCCCGCCGGGTATATGATGTATAACTACGTTACCAATATCCACACCATGACAAAATGGTCGGGCTGGAGCACAGATGAGCCTGAACCCGGTGAAACGAGAGAAACACAAAGCGGAGTCGTTTACCGTTATACCGTTCCCGAATACAGAATTGTTACGATCTCATCAGAGATGATGGATAAGGACGCTGTTGTTTTGGCGATTGCGAACGAAACGCTTGACGTTGACGTTGCCGATTATGAGATCGAGGGTTATACCTTTGGCGGGTTTTACACCGATTCCGATTTCACAACGCCGTGGAGTCTTGAAAGCGACACGGTCACCGAAAACATGACGCTCTATCCGAAATACACGATTAAAACCTTCACAGTGACATTTAAGAACAGCGACGGAACAACGCTTGACACGCAGCAGGTTGCATACATGGAAGATGCAGCAGCGCCCGCGGTTCCGGTTGCCGACGGTTATGTTCACGTTGGTTGGGACACGGATGAATACATTGGCGTATGTGATGATTTGACGGTAACCGCCAACGTGGTTCGGGAAGAGGATATTACAAAAGTTTTCCTCAGCAAAAATGTTTTTACCATGATGGAGGGTTCATACTACAAGCTTACTGCAACGGTTACTCCCACAGATCTCGAGGATGGCAGTGTGGTTTGGTCATCAAGTAATTATGATGTGATTGATGTTGATGAGGACGGTAACCTTTACGCCGTAGGCGTTGGTGCAGCAATTGTTACAGCAATTGCTTTTGACGGAACCGTTGCAAGCTGTGAGGTGACCGTGAAGGGTCAGGGTGAACCGGAAAGCGTTGCGTTGACGGACAATGAAATCTATGTGGCCAGAGCGGCGACAAGGCAACTGACTTACACCGTTGAACCGAGAACCGCCGACAACACGGCGACCTGGGTCAGCACAAACCCCGCGATTGCAACGGTTGATGAAAACGGCGTTGTGACCGGTCACATGGCGGGCGTCACGGTTGTGATCGTTACCACGGTCAACGGCCTCAAGGATTACTGCCTTGTTAAAGTGGTTGGCGTAACAGCCGAATCGACCGCGAACATCGACCCGGAAAACGGCGTTATCACCGGTTTGACAGCAGGGCTTGATTCGCTGGATTCTTATCTTGCCCTGACGGATGAAAGCTGTGAGCTGTCCTATGACGGCATCGGAACGGATTCCATCGTTTACCTGACCAGAGATGACGAGATCATCGGTGCTTACACGGTCGTCATTTTCGGCGACGTAGACGGCAACGGCTGGTACGACGGCACGGACGCCTATTTTGTCAAGCTCGTGACAAACGGCATGATCCCCGAGTCCGCACTCACCGAGGCGCAGCGCATGGCGTGCGACTGCAACCATGACGGCAGGATCGACGGACTTGATGTTGCCACGCTTGAACAAGCCGGTCTGCTGTTGGCGAACGTCAATCAGACATTGCCGAGCGAGGAACTGCAAACCGACAGC
>CADBPL010000224.1 GCA_902796535.1 Oscillospiraceae bacterium | reverse complement strand
CTGAAAAACAGCGCGGTGTTCACGCCGTGCGGGCGGTTATAGCGGCACAGCCGGAACAGCCAATCGGTGTTGTCATAGTCAACAAAGTTCATTTTTTCCTCGCATATATAGGCCGCGCGAAAACCCATTGCCTGCAAAATCGCCCTCGACTCTTTGGAATAGCAGCCGAAGGGATAGGTAAAGGCGGTGGGTCTTTTTATGCCCTTTTCCTCGAACAGATCCTGCATTTTTTGCAGATCGTTCTGCAAAAAGGCGCGGTATTCCGCTTCGCTTTCACCGCTGCGCTTTTTGGCGCCCTTGTGGCCGCAGTTGTCGAGCTTGTGCAGATCATAGCTGTGGTTCTGAATCTCAATGCAGGCTTCCCCGCTCAGCTGTTTGATTTCGTCCCACGTCAGATAGGCGTAGTTCACCGAGTGGTCGTCGCTGTGCGAATAAAGGTCGGTATAAGCGCCCACGACCGAGACCACCGCGCAAAGCCCGTATTGCCTGAGCAGCGGCTCCACATATTGCGCCACGCTCTCAAACCCGTCGTCAAAGGTGATGATGATCGGCTTTTCAGGCAGAGCGGCTTTGCCGTCGATCGCGTTGAGCAGCTGTTCGGTCGTGACGGCGGTATAGCCGCAGTCTTTGATGTAACGGAAATCGGTTTCCAGCTCTTCGAGCGTGACGCAGTAAGCCCCGGCACGGTTGGGGTTTTTGCTCACCTGATGGTACATAACGATGGGCAGCGGCGTTTTGGGCGAAGCGGCGGCCGGCACGGCGCGTGAAAACTGCCAGCAGGCGGAACCCGCCAGCACCGCCAGCGCCGCGAGCAGCCCATAGAGCTTTTTAATTTTGATCACCATAAAAACACACCTCACCGCCATTCTATGCAGTGAGGTGCCGCCTTATTTCATTCCCCGACGAAGCGCTTGCCCGGTTCGCTTTGCAGGTAATCTTCGGTGGGGCCGAAGAACGCGACGCCGTTGTTGTCGATGTGCAAAACCTTGTCGCTGTTTTTCACGGCGCCGTGTACGTCGTGCGATACCATGATCACGGCCACCTTTTTGTCTTTGTTCAGGTGGCGGACGCACTCATACATTTCGGCGGAGACCAGCGGGTCAAGCCCGGTGACGGGCTCGTCGAGGATCAGCAGCTTTTCGGTGGCGCAAAGCGCGCGGGCGAGCAGAACGCGCTGCTGCTGGCCGCCGGACAGGTCGCAGTAAGGGCGGTGGAGCATTCCGTCCAGTCCAAGCTCCTTCAGCGCCGCTTCGGCGCGCGCCTTATCCTGCGCGTTGTGGAAGCCGAACACTTTTTTGCGCCCTGTGCAGCCGGACATCACGACCTCGTGCACACACGCCGGAAAATCGCGCTGCACAGCGGTCTGCTGGGGCAGATAGCCGATGGTGTGGCGGGTCACGCCGCCGCAGAATTCGATTTTGCCTTCCGCCGGCGGCAGCAGACCGGCAATGCCCTTGAGCAGGGTGGTTTTGCCGGAGCCGTTTTCGCCGATGATGCTCAGCCATTCCCCTTCGCACAGGTGAAAGTTGACGTCGCTGAGCACTTTTGCGCGGTCATAGCTCATGGCAAGGTGCTGCACTTCCAGTATTTTTTCCATGGTCGTGTTCCTTTTTTCTTATTTCACCACGCCCAAGGCGAGCTTGAGCATGTTCAGGTTCTGTTCCATCAGGTCAAGGTAAGTGACCCCCGTGTTGAACTGAGCGTCGGTCACATTGTGGCAGGAGTGAAGCTCCAGCGTTTGCACTCCCGTCAGGGAGGCGACCTTGGTTGCCATGTTTCGGTTGGAAAGCTCCGCGTAAAAAACAGCGGGAATATGATTTTTCTTCACGTGCTCTGTGATTCTGGTCAGCATGGCGGGGCTCGGTTCGGTTTCGGACGTGCAGGAATCAAAAGCGGCAATATATTTCAGCCCGTATTCCTTGCAGAAATAGTGCATGGCAAACCGGTCGCACACCACGATCTCTTTGATCGGGGCGCTGTCGACCACCTCGCGAATCTGAGCGTCCAACCGGTCGAGCTTGTCGCAATAGCTTTTGGCGTCGAGCTCATAGGCGTTGGCGTTGGCGGGGTCGAGCTTTTCAAGCGCGGCGGCAATGTTTTGCACCATGATCGCGGCGTTCTTCGGGCTCGTCCAGATGTGAGGATCCACGGAATGCTCGTGCTCTTCCGCTTCGTGTTCCTCTTCTTCCTCTTCTTCTCCATGTTCCACGGCGGAAAGCGTGATGCCCTCAGACAGATCCAGAACCGTCACCTTTGTTTTGTCAATGCTTTTGATGATGTCGGCCGCCCAAAGCTCCATCAGGTCGCCCGTGTAGAGGAAAAGATCGCAGTTGTTGATCTTGACCATGTCGTTGGGGCTGGGGTCGTAGGTGTGGCTGTCGGCGCCGGGCGTGAGCAGCAGCGTGAGCTCGACTTTGTTCCCGGCGATCTGCTGCACGAAATCATATTGCGGAAACAGCGTGCAGACCACGTTGAGGCGTTTGGGGGCGCCGCTCGGTTCTTCCTGCGGGGCGCGGCCGCAGCCGAACAGCGTGAACAGCAGCGCAGCCGTGAGCAGCAGCGCAAAAATCCTTTTTGCCTGATTTGTTTTCATACCTTCTCACCAAAGTCCTTCATTTCGTCATAAAGCCGGGAGACCGGCAGGCCGACCACGTTGAAATAATCGCCCTGAATGCCCTCGACCAGCACGCAGCCCCTGCCCTGAATGCCGTAGGCGCCCGCTTTATCCATCGGTTCGCCGGTGGCGACGTAGGCGGCGATCAGCTCGTCGGAAAGCTCCTTGAAGCGCACCAGCGTGCATTCGTGGAAGCAGACGCTCTTTTCGCCCCGGCGCAGGCAAACGCCGGTGTAGACCTGATGAACGCGGCCGGACAGGCGGCGCAGCATTGCCGCAGCGTCTTGCGCGTCGCGCGGCTTGCCGAGGATCGCTTCGTCCAGCACGACGACGGTGTCTGCGCCGATGACCGGTTCGTTTGGGTGGAGCCGGGCGATGGGCTCGGCTTTGACGGCGGCTAAGTGCATCACGATTTTTGCAGGCGGCAGGGTGGGGTCATAGGTTTCTTCCACCGCTGCCGTTTCCACTGTGAAATCAAACCCCGCCAGCTGCAGCAGCTCTCTGCGCCGGGGGGAAGCGGAAGCGAGAATCAAGGAGCGTCACCTCATTTGCGGAACGAAACGCACACCTCAATTGTGCGTTTCAAGAAGATATTGTTTATATTCGTCGAGCAGCCGTATTTCGGCGATCACCTCAAGCAAAACGCCGTCGGGCGTGTAATCCTCGGCCAGCACCTTGCTTTCGGTGCGAAAGCGCGCCGCGGCCGCCGCTTCGGCATAGGGCAGCAGCAGTTTGACCTGCCGCCGGGTCTGCGGCAATTCCCGCACGATGGCGTCCAGCAGCCGGTCGAGGCCTTCGCCGGTTTTGGCGCTGATCATCACGGAGCGGCCGATGGTGGGCAGGTCGGAAATAGACGGCACCAGATCGCATTTGTTCATCACCGAAATGATCGGCTTGTTGATGCAGTTG
>CADBPL010000223.1 GCA_902796535.1 Oscillospiraceae bacterium | reverse complement strand
GGCGTTGCGCTTATAAACGGCGATGTTCGCCCTGATCTGCTTTTGCCCTTCTTCGGTGAACACGGCGCTTGCGCCCTTTTGCAGAATGTAGGATACGCCGTTGGTTTTGGTCGTGCGGTTGCGCACCCACATGGCGTTCAGGTTCATGCCGCCGCGCTCCAGTTCTTTTGGAATAACCGTGTAGCCCAGCCTCGTGCCGGTGAACCCCGCGGTTTTGGACAGCGAGCAAATCTCAATGGCGCAGGTGCGCGCGCCCTCCAGTTCAAAAATGCTGCGCGGCAGCGTTTCGTCTTCAATAAACGCCTCATACGCCGCGTCAAACAAAATCACCGCGCCGGTGCGGTTGGCAAAAGCGATCCATTCAGCCAGCAGTTCCCCGGTGAAGACCGCTCCGGTCGGGTTGTTGGGCGAGCAGATATAGATCAGGTCGGCCTGAAGGCTCCCGTCCGGCCGCGGCAGAAAGCCGTTTTCTTTGCCGGAGGGCAGGTGGATGATCTTTCGGCCGCCCATCACGTTGGCGTCCACATAGGCGGGGTAGGCGGGTTCAAAGATCAGGCTGGTGTTTTCGGGGGAAAACAAATCGAGGATGTCGCCCAGCTCGTCGCTCGCGCCGCTGGAAACGAACACCTCGTCAGCTGCCAGCTTCACGCCGCGCTTTTGGTAGTGCGCGGCGATGGTTTCGCGCAGAAACGGCGCGCCGCATTCGGGCATATAGCCGTGGAACGAGGCCGCGTCCGCCTGCTCGCTGACCGCCTCATGCAGCGCGTCGATCACGGCCGGGCACAGCGGCAGCGACACGTCGCCGATGCCAAGGCGCAGCAAGCGCTGCCCGGGGTGCTCGGCCAGATAGGCCGCTGTTTTTTGAGAAATGTTGAAAAACAAATAGGAATCCTTCAATTCGGCATAATGGACGTTCGGCTTCAGCATACGTCAGTTTCCCCCTCATAAACGGTTTCGGCCGGGCCGGTCATGGTGATGCGGTATTCGCGCCCCACGGCGATCTCCAGCGTGCCGCCGTCAAGCTGCACAAAAACCGGGCGGTCAAAGTCACAAAGTCCCTTGTTCACGGCCGCCGCCGCGGTGGCGCACGCCCCCGTGCCGCAGGCCATGGTCACGCCGCTGCCGCGTTCCCACACGCGCATACGCAGCGTGTTCGGCGCGGTAAGCTGCGCAAATTCCGCGTTGACGCCGCCGGGAAACGCGGTGTGATGCTCGATTTGCGGCCCGATTTCAGCCAGAGGCGCATGTTCCGCATCGTCCACGAACTGCACCGCGTGCGGGTTGCCGACCGACACGGGCGTGCAGATGACCGAAGCGGCGGGCAGATCGAGCTTTCGGTCAGCCGATACGACCGCGCTGCCCATATCCACCGTGACCTGCCGCACTTTTCCGGCCGTGACAAGCAGGCTGAGCGTTTTGATGCCCGACAGGGTCTCGACCGTCAAACGGGTTTTGTCGGTGTAACCCTTGTCATAAACGTATTTGCCCACGCAGCGAATGCCGTTGCCGCACATCATCGCCTCGCTTCCGTCGGCGTTGAAAATGCGCATTTTGAAATCGGCGACTGCCGATGGCGCAATGTAGATCATGCCGTCCGACCCGGCGCCGAAGTGGCGGTCGGAGAGCTTTTGCGAGAGCGCCGCAATATTGGCGGGCACTTCACCGTAAACGTAAAGATAATCGTTGCCAAGGCCATGCATTTTGGTGAAACGCATTTTCTCACTCCTTCTCCTTTTCAGAGAGTTTTTGTTCAAATCGGTTTTTTCGCGTGTCGGTCGGTATTTCAGTCGGATAACAGCCGTCAAAGCAGGCGCTGCAGTAGTGCTGCCCGCCGGTCAGTTCGCCAAGGCAGGTCACGGGCAGATAGCCCAGTGAATCGGCGCCGATCATCGCGGCGATCTCCTCGGGCGTGTGGCGGCAGGCGATGAGGTTTTCCTGCGAATCGATGTCCGTGCCGTAAAAGCAGGGGTAGAGGAACGGCGGCGCGGAAACACGCATGTGAATTTCCTTTGCGCCCGCCCGCTTCAGCAGCATAACGAGGTGTTCGCAGGTCGTGCCGCGCACGATGGAGTCGTCGATGAGCACGATCCGCTTGCCCCGAACGACGTCCTCCACGGCGGAAAGCTTGATGTTCACCTGATCGGAACGCGAGCTCGGCGCGATGAACGTTCGCCCGATATACTTGTTTTTGACCAGCCCGATGTCGTAGGGGATGCCGCTTTCCCGGCTGTAGCCCAGCGCGGCGTCCAGCCCGGAATCGGGCACGCCGACCACTAAATCGGCGTTTACCGGGTGCGTTTTGGCAAGCACGCGCCCCGCGTTGAGGCGCGCGGCGTGAACCGACTGCCCGTCGATCACGGAATCCGGCCGCGCAAAATAAATGTATTCAAAAACACACAGCTTTTTCTCTTTTTGTCCGCAGTGCTCCCGGCGCGAAACAACGCCGTCTTTGCTGAAAATCAAAATTTCGCCCGGCTCAATATCCCGGATGAAAACGGCGCCGACTGCCTTGAGCGCACAGCTTTCCGAGGCGACCACATACGTGCCGCCCGGCGTTCTGCCGTAGCACAGCGGGCGGAACCCGTAGGGGTCTCTGGCGCAGATGAGCTTTTGCGGCGACATGAGGATGAGCGAATAGGCGCCCTGCAGGGTGTTCATCGCGCGGCTGAGCGCTTCTTCGATCGAGGGCGCGGCGAGCCGCTCTCTGGTGACAATGTAGGCGATGGTCTCCGTGTCGCTGGAGGTGTGAAAAATCGCGCCGGAAAGCTCCAGCGCCGAGCGCAGCGCCGCCGCGTTGGACAGGTTGCCGTTGTGCGCAAGGGCCATACGGCCCTTTTGGTGGTTCACTTCGATCGGCTGGCAGTTGTTGCGGCTTGTGCCGCCGGTCGTGCCGTAGCGGGTGTGCGCCACCGCCATGGTGCCGGCGGGAAACGCGTGCAGCACGCTTTTGGTAAACACTTCGCTGACGATCCCGACGTCCTTGTGCGAAACGAACAGGCCGTCGTCATTCACCACGATCCCGCAGCTTTCCTGCCCACGGTGCTGCAGGGCGTAAAGCCCGTAATAACAGATCGTTGCCACATCGGTCGGTTCGGCCGCCATAACGCCGAACACGCCGCATTCTTCGTGGATACTCATGCTTTTTTCCCCTTGAACGCCGCGCCGATGAAGCCGAGGAACAGGGGATGCGGCTTATTCGGGCGCGATTTGAATTCCGGATGATACTGCACGCCCACATAAAAATCACGGTCGGTCAGCTCGACGGTTTCCACCAGATTCCCGTCGGGCGAAAGGCCGCTGAGCGTCAGCCCGCAGGCCTGCAGCGTTTCCCGGTAATCGTTGTTGAATTCATAGCGGTGGCGATGGCGTTCGCTGATCCGATCGGTTTGATAGCAGCGTTCCATTGTCGTGCCGGGCTGAACGGCGCACGGGTAAGCGCCCAGCCGCAGCGTGCCGCCCTTGTCGATGTCTTCGCTCTGACCGGGCATGAAATCAATGACCTTGTTTTTGCAGATCTCGTTGAATTCGCCGGAATCGGCGTCTGCGATCCCCGCAGCGTGTCGCGCGAATTCGATCACCGCGATCTGCATGCCGAGGCAGATGCCGAAATAGGGGACGTCATGTTCTCTCGCGTACTGCGCCGCCGTGATCATGCCCTCGACGCCGCGGCTGCCAAAGCCGCCCGGCACGATCACGCCGTCCAGTCCGCCGAGCGTTTCCCCGGCGTTTTCCGGTGTGATCTGTTCCGAATCGATCCAGTGGATTTTGACGTGCGTGTTAGAATAGTAGCCCGCGTGGCGCAGCGCCTCGGCTACCGAAAGGTAGGCGTCGTGCAGCGCGACGTATTTGCCGACCAGCCCGATCTGCACCGTGTGGGGCCTTGCCTTGATCTTTTCAACCATGGCCGACCATTCCGCCAGATCGGGTTCTTTGGCTTTCAGGCCGAGCTCGCGGCACACCACGGCGGAAAAGTGCGATTTTTCCAGCATCAGCGGCGCTTCATAGAGGTTGGGCAGGGTGATGTTTTCAATCACGCAGTCTTTTTTGACGTTGCAGAACAGCGAAATCTTGCTGAAAATGCTCTCCTCCAGCGGCTCGTCGCAGCGCAGGATGATGATGTTCGGGTTCACGCCCATGCCCTGCAGTTCCTTGACGGAATGCTGGGTGGGCTTGGTCTTGTGTTCCTCCGACCCGTGCAGGTAGGGCACGAGGGTGACGTGGATGAACAGACTGTTTTCACGGCCGACCTCCAGCGCGATCTGCCGCACCGCCTCGATAAACGGCTGCGATTCAATGT
>CADBPL010000222.1 GCA_902796535.1 Oscillospiraceae bacterium | reverse complement strand
CGGTCTATTATGATTATTACGGCGTCAAAACGGAACTGTTTTCCCTTAACGGCGGCGAAGAGCTTGATTCACACGGCGGATACATTGAAGCAGGCACGGTTTATGTTATTGTTGAAACAAACGGAACATGTCTGAATGGGGCGTTTCGCTTCAGCTTTGATTAAGGCAATACCGCACAATTCGCAGCACACGCCTTGCTTGATTATTATTCCGTCATCTTGCACAATTTTTCTTGAAAGGCGTAAGCCTTCCTGCGGAAACTTGTGCAATCTGACGAAAAATTCTACTGCGCAATCCGCGCACTTGAATGATGCGGTATTGCCTTAAACCATATCGGCTCTTGTAACCATTACGTCAACATTCCGACTGAATGCCTCCTGCCATCGCGGCGGGCGCTGCCGTTTTGCCGAAACGTGAAATCGGCCTGGCCGCGGCGTCACGCAGTTGAATCAAAATCAATGATAAATCCTGTTTTTGCGGCGCGGCAAATACCCGCGCCGCTTTTTGCAAAGGACAACCTATGATACGAAACATCTTTCTTGATCTGGACGACACGCTGCTGGATTTTAAAGCGGCGGAACGAAAAGCCGTGGCGCAGACGCTCGAACAAATCGGCGTGGCGGTGAACGAACACGTGTTGACCCGTTACAGCGTGCTGAACCTGAGCCAGTGGAAGCGCATGGAGCGCGGCGAGATCACGGTGGAACAGGTGAAAACCAACCGCTACGAGCTGCTGTTTGAAGAGCTTGGCGTGGCTGCCGACGCGGTGCAAACCACGAAAATCTATGAGGGCTTTTTAGCGGCGCAGCACCCGGAGCTGCCCGGCGCGAGAGCGATGATGGACGCGCTCTATGGCAAATACCGCCTTTATCTTGCCTCCAACGGCACGGCGCGGGTGCAGCACCAACGGCTCGACGAATCCGGCTTCGGCCGCTATTTCGACAAGGTGTTTTTGTCGCAGGAGCTTGGCGCCAACAAACCGGACCCCGCTTTTTTTGAGGCGTGCTTTGCGCAGCTCGACGGCTTTCAAAAACAGGAAAGCGTCATTTTCGGCGACAGCCTGACTTCCGATATTCTGGGCGGCCTTCGGGCGGGTATTGTTACGGTCTGGTTCAACCCCGGCGGCAAACCTGCGGGCGGGATCAAGCCCGACCACGAAGTGCGCGCGCTCGATGAATTTCCTCCGTTGATCGCTTCTCTGTCACATAAAAATTCTTCTTTTTTCTAATAAATGCTTGATTCTCTTTTTTTGAGGGATTATAATTCATCGATGAAAATACAAGCAAGGAGTGTTAGTATGATCAGAATCGGTATTGTCGGTTACGGTAATTTGGGCAAGGGCGTGGAAGCCGCCGTGGCCAACAGCCCGGATATGGAGCTTGCCGCGGTGTTCACCCGCCGCGATCCCGCAACGGTGCAGCCCGCAACGGGTGTGCCGGTGGCGAAATTTGACGAAATGGCCGCCTGGCAGGGCAAGATCGACGTGATGGTCAACTGCGGCGGCAGCGCGACTGACCTGCCTGTGACTACGCCCGTTATCGCCGAGCTGTTCAGCGTGGTCGACAGCTTTGATACCCACGCCAACATCCCCGCGCATTACGCCAACGTGAACGCGGCCGCTGAAAAGGGCGGCAACATCGCGCTCATCTCTGTGGGCTGGGATCCGGGTATGTTCTCGCTCAACCGTCTTTACATGAATGCCATTCTGCCCAACGGCAGGGATTACACGTTTTGGGGCCGCGGCGTGAGCCAGGGGCATTCCGACGCCATTCGCCGCATTGACGGCGTGCTCGACGCAAGGCAGTACACCGTGCCGGTGGAAAGCGCGCTGCAGAGCGTTCGCGCCGGTGAAAACCCCGAGCTGACCACCCGCCAGAAGCACACGAGAGAATGCTATGTGGTTGCCGCCGAGGGCGCGGACAGGGCGAAGATCGAGCAGGAGATCAAGACCATGCCCAATTATTTTGCCGATTACGACACGACCGTGACCTTCATCACGATGGAGGAAATGAAGAAAAACCACAGCGGCATCCCCCACGGCGGCAGCGTGATCCGCAGCGGCTGCACGGGGCTTGACCACAGCACCAAACACACCATCGAATACAGCCTCAAGCTGGAATCCAACCCCGAATTCACCGGCAGCGTCATCGCCGCCTACGCCCGCGCGGCTTACCGTTTGAAGGAGCAGGGCGTGACCGGCTGCAAGACGGTGTTCGATATTGCGCCTGTGCTGCTCATGCCGCAGGAACGCGAAAGCATTATCGCACAGATGCTGTAAAACGCACGTCCGGCAGCGGAGAAACCGCGCGCCGCACTTGCATCAACCGAATTTCAAAACGCGCAGCGGTCAATTGCCTGATCGCTGCGCGTTTTTGTTGACAAACCGTTTTCAACCGTGCTATGATTAAATTGGTATAACCCAAAGAAAAGAGGCAAAGCTATGCATTACGTCAAAACGATCGTTGTTCTGCTGCTGTCGATCGGGCAGATCCTTTCGCCCATCTGGGCGAGCGTGTTCCGCGGGGAGGACAGTTTTTTTGAAAACTGGTCGCCCGAACAGACCTACACGACCGATTACGCAGTGGAAATGAAAAAGGATCCGAACAGAGATTTTGTCATCCTCAACCTGACCGACATCCAGCTGGAAAAATGGGAGGCGCAGGATGAATACGGCCGCCTGGTGGAAAGCACGGTCAACCGCCTGGTGGAGCAGGTCAAGCCCGATCTCATCACCCTCACGGGCGATAACGGCTACAGCACGAGCGGCTATTTGCATCTGGTCAAATTGATCGACGGGTTCGGCATTCCGTGGGCGCCGATCATGGGCAACCACGACGGCTCCTGTTGCGTGAGCGAATTCTGGTGCGCCTATAAATTCCATGAAGCGAAAAACTGCGTGTTCCGCTTCGGCCCCAAGGGCATGGGCTACGGCAATTATGTGATCAACGTCACCGAAAACGGCAGGCTCATCCACACCATGGTGCTGCTCGACACCCACGGCAGCAGCGACGAGCCGGAATACTTCTATGACGAACAGCTTGCGTGGTTCAGCTGGGTGCTCGAGGGCACGGCCGCCCAAACGGGCAAAGCGGTGGAAAGCTCCGCGTTCTTCCACATTCCGCTGCCCGAATTCAAAACCGCCTATGAGCAAGCCTACGACAGCGAAAAGAATTGCTTTAAAGAGGAATACGCGTCCACTTCCTTTGGCGTGAACCGGGAAAGCGTCAGCATCGGCGCGGAAAGCTGCCCGATGTTTGCTCTTTGCCAACAGCTCGGCACAAAAAATATCATCTGCGGCCACGATCACAGCAACTGTTCCTCGATCGTTTATCAGGGCGTGCGCCTGACCTATGCGCTCCACACCGGCCCCGGCGGCTATTATGAGGAGGGCATGAACGGCGGCACCGTGCTCACCGTTCGATCCGACGGCAGCATGACCGTGCAGCACCGATTCATTGAAATGTAACCGCAAAACGAACAGAAGAAAAGCCTGTGCGCACTTCAAAAGCGTTCACAGGCTTTTTTATCTGTCCGTTCATTTCATTCCTTATTCAGAATACGGCTGAGAAAATCCTTGGTGCGCTGCTGCTCGGGCGCGGTGAAAATTTCCTCGGGCGTGCCCTGTTCCACAATGACGCCGTCGGACATAAAGATCACGCGGTCGGCCACATCGCGGGCAAAGCCCATTTCGTGCGTGACGACCACCATGGTCATGCCCTCCCGCGCGAGCTCCTTCATGACGTTGAGCACCTCGCCCACCATTTCGGGGTCGAGCGCGGAGGTCGGCTCATCGAACAGCATAATGTCGGGGCTCATCGCCAGCGCCCGGGCGATGGCGACGCGCTGCTGCTGGCCGCCGGAAAGCTCGTGCGGATAGGCGTTTGCTTTATCGCTCAGCCCCACGCGCGCCAAAAGCTGCGTTGCTTTTTCCTTCGCCTGCGCTTTGGTCAGCTTTTTCAGCTCGACCGGGGCAAACATGATGTTGCCCAGCACCGTTTTGTTGGAAAACAGATTGAACTGCTGGAACACCATGCCGATGGATTCGCGCATTTTGTTAATGTTCTGCTTTTTGTCGGATATGGCGAACCCGTCCACCTCAATAACGCCCGCGGTGGATTGCTCCAGCCGGTTCAGGCAGCGCAGAAAGGTGGATTTGCCCGAGCCGGACGGCCCGATCAGGCAAACCACTTCGCCCTCATCAATTTCAAGGTCAATGCCCTTGAGCACCTCGTTGTCGCCAAAGCTCTTGCAAAGCCCGGTCACCTTAACCTTTTTCGTCATAGTCAGCTTCACTTCTTTTCGTAATTCAGTTTCTTTTCAATGAGCTTGGAGATCACCATCAAAACGGAGATCATGACCAGATAGTAAGCGGCCACGGTGATATAGGTCGGGAAGAACTGATAGGTGGAGCCGACGTAGACCTTGGCCTGATTGACGATATCCGCCAGGCCGATGACCGAGAGAATGGATGAATCCTTGACGGTGATGATGAACTGGTTGACCAGCGAGGGAATGCAGATTTTAAACGCCTGCGGCAGCACGATTTTGAGCATGGTCCTCATCTGGCTCAACCCGAGGCTGCGCGCCGCTTCGATCTGCCCGATGCTCACCGCCGCAATGCCGCCGCGGAAAATTTCGGACATATAAGCGCCGGCGTTCAGGCTCAGCGTGATCAGACCGGCGGTAAACGGGTCGATCTTGAACCCGGACACAAACATCTGAATCACCTGCGGAAAGGCGAAAAACACCAGGAACGCCTGCACGATCATCGGCGTGCCGCGAATGCACCAAACATAGGCCGCGGCTATGGCGCGGGGCACGACAAAGCGCGACCGGCCGAGGAAGCAGGTGATCAGCCCGACGAAAAGCCCGATCAAAATGGCCAGCAGGGAAATCAGGATCGTGTTTTTCAAACCCACCATCAGCATGGGGGTCGCGTTTTTGATTACTGATGAAAAATCCATATGCTCACTCTAATCTAAAAGGCCGCTCCCGGCGTGTCGCCGCCGGAAGCAGCTCGATTTTTGTTTTGTTACTCTTTGTTCGGAATGGCGGTGCTGTCTTAATAACCGTATTTGGCGAGGATCTCTTCATATTTGCCGCTCGCCTTGAGGTTGGCAAGGCCGGCGTTGAACATGGAGATCAGCTCGGCGTTGGCGCCCTTCTTAACGGCAAAGCCATAGTAGCCGGGGTTCACGACCTCGCCCACGGTCTGCAGCGCGATGCCGTCGTTTTTGATGGCCCAGCCGATAACGGAGAAATCTTCAAAGCAGGCGGCGGCGTTGCCGTTGACCACGGTCTGGTACATGGTGGGGCTGTCTTCAAAATAGGTGATGGTGAAGCCGTACTGATCTTTGATGCTCTCGGCATAGTCCGTGCTGGTGGTGCCCTTCTTGGCGGCGACGACCTTGCCCTTGAGGTCGTCAACAGAGGAGATGGCACTGCCCTTGGCGACGACAAGAATGGAACCGTCTTCAAAATAGCCCTCGGAGAAATCGAAAATCTTCTGCCGTTCGGGTTTGATGGTCATGCCGGCGATCATGGCGTCCGCCTGACCGGCCTGCACGGCGCCCATGGCTGCGTCAAAGCCCTCGTTCTTCATTTCGTAGGTGAAGCCCTGATCTTCAGCAATGGCGGCCAGAAGCTCCATATCGACGCCGACGTATTTGTTGGAGGCGGTGTCAAGAAATTCAAACGGGGCAAACGCATTGTCGGAATAAATGACGTAAGATTTGGATGCGGCTGTTTCGGTCGGTTCTTCGTTGGCCGCGGGCTTGGCGCCGCAGGCGGCAAAGCCGAAAGCCATGAGCACGGCAAGGGAAACGGCAAGAATTTTCATAACAAGCTTCATGAGTAATTCCTCCAGCTAATTATAATTTTTATATTATTATAACATGGGGGCCGGTTAACTGTCAACTTTCCAACCGTAAAAAGCGCAATGTTAACAATTTAGTAACCGCTGTTCAGCACAGCGGCTGTTTTATCTGTAATAGCGGTTGAGGGCGATGACCCTGCCCAGAACGGCGACCTCCGGCACGATGATCGGCTCAAACGCGTCGTTCTCGGGCTGCAGGCGAAAATGGCCGTTTTCTTTATAAAAGGTTTTTACCGTTGCTTCATCGCCGACCAGCGCCACAACGATCTCGCCGTTGTGCGCCACGGGGGTGCGCTCCACAATGACGATGTCGCCGTCTAAAATGCCGGCGTTGAGCATGCTTTCACCGCGCACACGCAGGGCGAAAAGCTGCTTGTCGGCCGAAGAAAAGCCGGAAAACGGCAGGTAGCCCTCGATTTGCTCCACCGCCAGAATGGGCGCGCCGGCGGTCACGGTGCCGAGGATGGGCACCTGCTTGACGTTTTCGTTTTGCCCCACGATGCGAATGGAGCGCTTGAGCAGCGGGTCGCGCGCGATGAGGCCCTCGTTTTCGAGCGCGTCAAGGTTGGCCTGAACGGAGGAGGTGGATTTCAGCCCCACGTTCGCCCCGATCTCACGCACGGAGGGCGGAACGCCGAGGGGAAGCCGCTCCAGCAGGAATTCATAAATTTTTTGTTGGGTTTCGTTCAGCATGGCGAATCCTCCCGATTTATTGGTTTTTTCATCAAATTATGTCGTCGAACAAATGTATTGTAGCACAACTTTTCACAAAAAGCAAACATTTGTTTTGTTTTTTTTGGATTTTTTTCAAAATCCCTTGAATTTTTTCGCAAACAGACTATAATTAGCCTTGTCTAACAAAATTTTCAGGAGGTAACCGTTATGCCCGCGATCATCGGAATATTTCTCACCAAACTGTTAGCCGCCGTGATGGCCTTTTGCACCCTGATCCTCAACCCGTTCAGCGGCACCAAGCCGCTGCCCAAGGCGCCCGACGATTTTAAGCCCGTTCTTCGTTTTGCCGTGGCGAGCGACGTACATATTCAGGTGGATGATAAAACCGACGATACCCAGCCGGAGCGCATCCGTCTGGCGCAGTTCATCAACAAGGCTTACGATCTGGCGGAAGCCTCCACTACCGGCTACAACAAGCTCGACGCGGTCTGCTTCGCCGGCGATATGGCCAATCAGGGCCTCGATGAAGAAGCCGAAATTTATATCAGGATCTGCAAGGAAAACATCCGCCCCGGCACGAAGCTGCTCAACGTTTTGGGTAACCACGACCAGTTCAAGGGCGCCGACACCGCCAAAGACCGGTTTGAAAAGATTTTTGACGCGCCGCTGAATTTTAACGAGGTCATCAACGGGTTCCACCTCATCGGCGTTTCCTATTCCACGCAAAAGGATTACAAGGCCGACGGCGTGAAGGATTGGCTGAACACCCAGATCAAAAACGCTGTTGCCGAGAGCAAGACCAAGCCTGTTTTCGTGTTCCAGCATCCGCATCCCTTCGCCACCGTTTACGGCAGCGTCAACTGGGGCGATTTCACCACCGCCACCGTTTACAACAAATATTCGCAGGTCGTCGTGTTCTCCGGCCATTCGCATTATCCCATTAACGACCCGCGTTCCCTGTGGCAGGGCAGCTACACCTCTGTCGGCACCGCCTCCCTGAGCTATTTTGAAATGGAAAAGGATATGTTTGCCGGTCAGTTCCCCGAAGATTACGAACAGGCGGCGCAGTTCCGCCTGGTGGAAGTGGACGCCGAGGGCAACACCCGCATTCTCAACTATGACCTGATCACCGATTCCTTCTTCGGGCTGGATTACTACCTGACCGGGTTTGACAAAAAGTCCTCGTTCTCTTACACCTCCCGCAACATGAAGCATCTGGACAACAGACCCGCCTTCGCCGCCAATTCGTCGGTCAACGCCACTGTGAACGGCGACGGCAAGCTTTGCCTCACGTTCCCCGCCGCGCAGGATCAATTCATCGTGCACGATTATAAGATCACCGTCACCAATTCGTTTGGCCTGCCGGTGTGGTCGGGCAGTGTGATGTCGCATTATTACCTGATGAATTACGGCAGCACCGAGAAGCTGTGCGTGGATGAATTCACCCCGAACGCCGGCACTTACAAGGTCACCGTGCGCGCACAGAACGCCTACGGCGGCGTGTCCGGCGCCATCACCGGCACCCTGACCGTCGGCTGAACCGATTTTGCAAAACAAAACAGCGCCCCGGCGTCGAGCGTTCCGCTTGGCGCCGGGCTTTTGGTTGGCGGCCTGCGGAGCAGGGGACGCCGCAAAAAAACCGCACCGGTCATGCCGATGCGGTTCGTTTCTGGTGTGAGTTATTTGTGGATCAGCGTGTAAGTGTCCTGCGCGATCATCAGCTCTTCGTTGGTGGGGATAACGAACATTTTCAGCTTGGAATCGGGGGTGGAAATGTCGATCTCCTCGCCGCGCACATGGTTTTTCTCTTCGTCCATCGCCGTGCCGAGGAAGCCGATGGAATCCGCCACGCGGGTGCGATACTGCGGGTTGTTTTCGCCGATGCCGCCGGTGAACACCACGGCGTCGATGCCGCCCATGGCAGCCGCAAAGCCGCCGATATACTTAATGAGCGCATGGCAGAGCATGCTTTCAACGAGCTTGGCGCGTTCGTCGCCCTCTTTGGCGCGCTGCTCGATGGTGCGGTTGTCGCTTGTGCCGGAAAGGCCGAGCATACCGCTCTGTTTGTTCATCAGCTTGTCCATTTCATCGGGGCTGAGGTTGTGGCGCTTCATGATGGTGGTGACAATGGCCGGGTCGATCGAACCGCAGCGCGTGCCCATCATGATGCCCTCCAGCGGGGTAAGGCCCATGGTGGTGTCAAGGCACTTGCCGTCTTTCACGGCGGAGATGGAGGAGCCGTTGCCCAGGTGGCAGGTGACGATCTTGCTGTGTTCGGGGTTGCCCAGCAGCGCCAGGCAGCGTTTGGTCACATAGCGGTGTGAGGTGCCGTGGAAGCCGTAGCGGCGGATGCCCTCTTTTTCGTAATATTCATAAGGCAGAGCGTACATGAAGGCGTAATCGGGCATGGTCTGGTGGAACGCGGTGTCAAACACGGCAACCTGCGGT
The DNA here is from genome assembly GCA_902796535.1 of Oscillospiraceae bacterium. Lineage (GTDB taxonomy): Bacteria > Bacillota > Clostridia > Oscillospirales > Acutalibacteraceae > UBA8612. Next base: position 378 of record CADBPL010000222.1, on the reverse strand, counting down.
ACGCCGGGCAGCATTTCTTCAAACGCAACAATGCCCTTGAGGTTGGCGGGGTTGTGGAGCGGGCCGAGCGGAATGCATTCTTCAATGGCCGCTTTCACGCTGTCGTCGACCAGAATGGATTCGCTGAATTTGTCGCCGCCGTGCAGCACGCGGTGGCCGACGGCCTCGATCTCGCTGATGTCGCTGATCACGCCGAGCTTCGCGTCGAGCAGCGTTTCGACCAGCTTGTGGATGGCGTCGGTGTGGCTTGCACCGACTTTGAAATGGTCTTTGTTGAGCACCTTTTGCATCTCGCCGTTTTCATCGGGGAGCTTGTGGGTGAAGGTGGCGGCGTCCGCCGTTTCGAGCTGCTCAAAAATGCCGGAGCAAAGCTCTTTG
>CADBPL010000221.1 GCA_902796535.1 Oscillospiraceae bacterium | reverse complement strand
GATGCCCATGAATTCTTCTTCATAGGCTTCGAGCTTCTGCTCGTTGGCGTCCTCTTTGGAGGCCTCGTGCTGGTAGCTCATGTGAACGAGCTGCATTTTGCCGACAAGCTCGTTGAGCGCGTCGTCTTTTTCGTTGGCTTCCCGCGCCACGACGAATTTTGCGTAACGATCGTCGGCCTGAATGGCCTTGCCGAGCTGTCTGGTGATCTCAATAACATCCATGGTTTTGTTCTCCTGTTATAATATGTATTTATAAAATCCTTCGTAAGGTTTTTACCCGTTTATTCGGCAAGCTCTCCGGATAAGAGCCAGTTCCTCGCTTTTGTGATCCGAACCCTGACATAGGTGCCGATCAGGCTTTCCTCCCCGGCAAAATCGATCATAATATTGCCGTCCGTCCTGCCGTTTACGCGCCCGTCTTTCACTTCCTCGCACAGCACCGTCTGCACCGTGCCGAGCATGGCCTGACTGCGCGCTGCCGCAATTTGTTCCTGACAGTCGGTCAGTTCTTTGAACCACCTGCCCTTTTCTTCGCGGCTGACCGGGTCGGGCAGCCCGGCGGCTTTGGTGCCCACGCGCGGCGAATAGATGAAGGTGAACAGCGACGTGAAGCCGACCGTTTCGATCAGCGAGAGCGTGTCGCAGAATTCTTCGTAGGTTTCGCCGGGAAAGCCGACGATGACGTCGCTGGTCAGGCTGATGTCGGGCATAACGCGGCGGGCGTAATCGACGAGCGACAGGTATTTTGCGCGCGTGTAGCCGCGGTTCATGGCCTTGAGCACGCGGTCATTTCCGCTCTGGAACGGCAGATGCAGATGATGGCAAACCTTTTCGCACTCTGCCATGGCGTCAAGCAGGGCGGGCGTGCAGTCCTTGGGGTGTGAGGTCATGAAGCGGATTTTGAAGTCGCCCGGCAGCGCGTTGACCGCGCGCAGCAGCGACGCAAAATCCATTTCGCCGCTGCCCTTGCCGTAGGAATTGACGTTTTGCCCCAGCAGCGTGATCTCTTTGCAGCCGGAGGCGATCAGCTCCCGCGCTTCGGCCAGCACCGCTTCGCTGCGGCGGCTGCGCTCCCGCCCGCGCACATAGGGCACGATACAGTAGCTGCAAAAGTTGTTGCAGCCGTACATGATGGGCAGCCAGCCCTTGAAGCTGCCGTCGCGCCGCACGGGCAGCCCCTCGGCAATCGTGCCGTCGCTGTTTGCAACCTCGAACACGCGCTTGCCCGTGCTGAGCACACGGTAGAGCATTTCGGGCAGGCGGTGGATGGCGTGGGTGCCGAACACCAGTTTCACGAACGGATAGCTTTTTTTGATTTTCTGCCAGACGTGTTCCTGCTGCATCATGCAGCCGCACAGCGCGATGATGAGGTTCGGGTTCGCTTCTTTGATGGGCTTGAGCGCGCCGACGTTGCCGAACACACGGTCCTGCGCGTGTTCCCGCACGGCGCAGGTGTTGTAAAGCACGAAATCGGCCTGCTGCGCATCGTCCGTGAAATCAAACCCCATGGCGGCCAGCTGCCCCTTGAGGCGCTCGCTATCGGCCACGTTGCCCTGACAGCCGAAGGTGTGCACCATGGCCAGCGGCACATGGTCGTATCTTGCTTCAACGACCGATTTGACAAGATTCATATACTCGCGCTGCTGTTTGATCTCGTCAAACGAAATCTCCGCTGTCTGCGTCAAATCACGAAGCAAGCTTTTCACCTCCGTCCAAGGGACACACTACCCGAACATAATTATGGTTATTATACTATATCTTCTCAGGATTTACAAGACAAAAAAGGGTTAAAGTTTGTCAAAAATACAAGATATTGTGGATTTTTGCAAAAAAGGGTGATATAATCAGCCACGAAACGATTCAAAGAAAGGTAAGCGAGAGCAGTTATGTTTTTATTTGAGACCCATCTTCACACCTCGGAATCCAGCTCCTGCGGTCGTTCCACCGCGGCCGAACAGGCCGAAGCCTACCGGCGCGGCGGCTACGACGGCGTGGTTGTGACCGACCATTTTCAGCCCAAAGCCGACGACCGCATCAGCGGCCAATGCAGCAGCTGGGCGGAGCGCGTTGCGCGTCAGCGCCGCGGCTTTGAAGCGCTCAAGCAATTTGAAACGCCCGATTTCACCGTGCTGTGCGGCATGGAGATCCGCTTCAAGGGCTTTGACAACGATTACCTCGTTTACGGCGCGG
>CADBPL010000220.1 GCA_902796535.1 Oscillospiraceae bacterium | reverse complement strand
GCAAATATATCAGTTTTTTGGATTCGGACGACGCCATTTCCGACACACTCCTCGAAAAATACGTGCGGTTTTTTGACGAGCATTATGACGAGACCGATCTGGTGACCTGCCGCGTGACCCGCGTGAATGAGGACGGCACCACCATGCAGCTGAATGCGCGTTATGACACGCTCACCGAAACAAAGGTTTACGATCTCAACGAGGGCGTCAACATCTATATTGCGCAGTCCTCCATGAACATCTGCATCAAGAACCGGTTTGAGAATAATCTCACCTTTGACGCCTGCTCCTGGCAGGAGGATATGCGGATGTGTATCGCCATAATCAAAGAAAAGCAGACCCTTGGCTTTGTTTCGGACTGCGATTATTTTTACTATCAGCATCCCGGTTCCACGGCGGGGCACCTGCACGGCTACTATATTTTTGAGCTGATCACCGGTTTTTGGGAAAAGCTGTTTGCGGAATATCCCGTTTATGTGCCCGATTTTATTCAGGGTTATTTCCTCAACGATTTTGTGTGGAAAACGCGCGCCAACAAGCTCATGCCTTATCACTATTCGCCCGAAAAATTCGCCGAGGCCGAACAGCGCATCGGCGCGCTGCTCAGCAGGCTGGACGATGAGATCGTCCTCAACTGCCCCTATCTCAGCGATGGGCGCAAGAGCTTTATCATCCACCTCAACCACGCGCATGACGACACCTATGTTTATGATGAGGTACCCCGCGCCGTGATCCGCAAAATTGCCGTCAAGGGCAACAAGCTCACGGTGGAGGGCCGCCTGAACACCTATCTGGCCAAAAAAGAGGGGTTCCACGCCTATCTGGTCTGCGGCGATCAGACCAAGGAGCTGACGCTGTCTTTTTCCAACGCGACCCCGTGCTATGATTCCCGCATTGCCTACCCGCATTTTGAATTCGGCGAAACGTTCGATCTGCGCTTGAATCAGCGGGTGACGGTGGTTTGCGAATACGGCGGCACACGCTACACCTGTAAGCTCACCTATTCCAAATTCTGCGCCATCAACAACGTGCGCAACAAGGCGTCGCTTGGCGGCTGTCTGGTGCGCATGGGCGGCGACAACGGCTTTACGGTGCAGCGAATGCCCGCGCTGATGCGTTTTCTGGCTCGGCTGGCGTGGTGCTGTCTGTTTGCCGTCAAGCACCCCAAGGCGTTCCTTTACCGCCAGCTCAATTATCTGCCGATGGGCGGGCGCATCTGGCTTTACAGCGACCGGGACGGGTTCACCGACAACGGTTACACCCAGTTCAAGCACGACTTTGCCAAAAAAGACGGCGTCAAACGCTATTACGTGACCCATGCGCTGCCAAACAAGGAAAAGCTGTTCACGCCTTCGGAACTCAAGCACACCGTGGAATGGGGCAGCCGCAAGCATTACCGGCTTTATTTCCACGCGCAAAAGCTCATGACCGCCTACATCGAGGAGGACGTCTACACACCGTTCGGCAAAGGGCCGATGCGTCTTTACACCGATATGCACCGCCCCGAGGTCGTTTATTTACAGCACGGCGTGATGCACGCCGATCTGGCGCACCTTTATTCCTATGAGGTCTGCGGTGCGGACAAGGTGGTGATCTCGTCCAACTTTGAAAAGGAAAAGCTGACGCAGAAATACAACTACAAGCCCGAGCAGCTTTTGCTCACCGGTATGCCGAGTCTCGATCTGATCAGCACGAAGGAGAGCGGGCGCAGGATCATCTTTTCGCCCTCCTGGCGTAAAAACCTGATCGGCTCTTACAAAAACGGCAAGCGCCACACGGCGGACGAGGTGTTCCTGAAATCGGTTTTCTATGAGCAGACGCAGGCGTTCCTCAATTCACCCCGGCTGGCGCAGCTGCTGGAACAGTATGATTACACGCTCGACTTCAAAAACCACCCGATCTTTGAGCCTTACAACAAATACATTTCCTCCTCCTGCGAGCGGGTGCATCTGGTTTCCGGCTCGGCGGATTTGTCGCAATACGCGCTGATGATTACCGACTTTTCGTCCATCGTGTTCAATTTCGTTTATCTGCAGCGCCCCATCGTCTATTTTGCGCCGGATTATGAGCTGTTCCGTTCCGGTATGACGCACAGCTATAAGCGGCTGGATATCCCGCTGGAAAACGGCTTCGGCCCCCTGACGGAATCGGCGGACGCCTTGCTCGACGAACTGGAAGCCCTGCTGAAAAACGGCATGAAGCCCGACGAAAAATATATTCAGCGCGGCGCGGAATTCTTCCCGTATCGCGATCATCACTGTGAGCGCTTATATCAGGCTATGATGAATTCATAAGCGAAAAGCATAAACAAGCCTCCTTCGGTTACACTAACGACCGAAGGAGGCTTGTAGCATGAAAATTCAGAAAGGAGACGCGATTCGGGCATAAGGGTGAGATTCTTCATTTCATTTTGTGCGAATTCTGAATCGCATGGCGATTTTTATGGTTCACGAAGATACGATCAAACTGCTGCGGGAATGCTGTGCCGGCATCAAAATGGGGGTGAGCGCGATCGACGAGGTGCTGCCCCGGGTGAAAAGCGAGGAACTGAAAACCGTGCTGAAACAATCGAAGGAAGAGCACGAGCGGCTGGAGCGGGAAACGCAGGAAATGCTCGCCGATTACGGCGACGACGGCAAAAACCCGAATCCCATGGCCGAGGGAATGTCGTGGCTGAAAACCAACATGATGCTCGGCTTTTCATCCGACCCGGACAAAACCGTTTCCGGCCTGATCACCGACGGGTGCGACATGGGCGTCAAATCGCTTAACCGCTATCTGAACCAGTATGGGGCGGCGGAGGAGCGGGTGAAGGATATTTCCAAAAAGCTCATTGCCGCCGAGGAGCATCTGGAACAGGGCGTGCGCGATTATCTGTGACCCCGAATTATTATTCATTCTTCATTTTTCATTTTTCATTTCCGTTCCCTTCTGCAATTGTTTATTTTGCAGAAGGGAACCGTTTTAATGAAGAATGAATAATGAAGAATGAAGTCGCTGCGCTAATGAAGAATGAACAGTGAAGCTGCAGTGCCGATATTCGCTTATTCATTATAGCTTGCCCGGAACCCCTTGCCGATGATCTCGTTGGCTTCGGTAATGATGGTAAAGGTTTGCGGGTCAATGCGCCGGACGGTTTTGAGCACGCGGGCGACCTCGTTGCCGTGCAGCACGCAGATGAGCATTTTCTTTTCCTGCCCCGTGTAAGCGCCGGTGACCGGCACGATGCTGACGCCGCGCGGTGAATTGGCGGTGAGCGTTCGGCTGATCTCCTCCGCGCGGTCGGTAATGATCATGAGCATTTTGCTCTTGTTGAAGCCGTACAGAATAAAGTCAATGGCCTTGGACGAAACGAAAATGACGATCGCGGCGTACATGGCGCTTTCCACGTTGCGGAACACGATCGCCGCAATGGCCACCACGGTGATATCAGCGGCCATGATGACCCGCCCGTAGGAAATATGGGGCGCGATCAGCCGCAGCAGCCGCCCCAAAATGTCGGTGCCGCCCGTGGTTGCCCCGCGATAAAGCACCAGCGCCACACCCACGCCGCAGCACGCGCCGCCGAAGATGGCAGCCAGAAGCGGGTTTTTGGTGTATTCAAAGGGCTTGGAATATTTGGCCATGACGTCGATAATGACCGAAAGCATGGCCGTGACCCACAGGCTGCGGAACACAAAGCGTCTGCCCACAAAAAACCACGCCAGAATGAACAGCGGAATGTTCAGCGCAAAGTTAACTGCGCCGACGGGCAAACCCGTCAGGTGGTTCACCACAATGGCAAGGCCGGAAAAGCCGCCCTGCGCGATCTGGTTGGGCACGTTAAAAATGTTGATGGCAAGGGCATAGAAAAAACAGCCGATGAACCAGAACACGTTGTCAAGCAAAAACTCCGGAACGTCTTCCTTTTTCAGTTCTTTGAACCAAGATTTTTCTTTTTTCATTTTCTTTTGCCGTGCGGCGTTATCCGTTCCTTTCCTCGTTTTGTTCTGTTTCGCCCGTGCAAATCACCCGGAACAGTTCACGCAGCCGTTCGATCCGGCCGTTGAGATACAGCCACCCGAACAGCGCTTCAAAGCCTGTTGCGCTGTGATACTGTGCCGTTGTCGCGCCGCGGGGCACGTGGGTTACGTGGGCGTTTCGCCCGCGCTTGAAGGCCTGTGTTTCCTCCTCGGTCAGCAGCGGCAGAATGCGCTGCATGGCCTCGTGCTGCGCCTGCGCGCTCACGTAGCGCACCGCCGCGCGGTGCAGGTCGTCAGTCTTGCGATCCTTTTGCTGCACCAGATGCTCCCGCACCATGGCTTCATACACCGCATCGCCCAAAAAGGCAAGCGAGATCGGGCTGAGCGCATTCGGCCGGCCGGGTTCGTCGTTCAATAATCGGTTCAAGGCTTTCCTCCCGTTTCAGGAAACATAATCAAACTCAAAATCATAGATCACCACGGTGTCGCCCTCCTGAATGCCGCGCTCCACCAGACTGTTTAAAATGCCGCTGGTCTCCAGCACGCGCTGGAAATACTGCAGGGACTCATAATCGTCCAGATCGGTGCGCTGCAAAATTTTGAGCAGCCATTCCGCTTCGACGAAATAGACGCCGTCTTCCACGCGGATATTGAAATTCTGCCCCTTTTGCACCGGCATATCCGCCTGCGTGATCTTTTCGCTTTCGTATCGCACAACGGGCGGCAGCTTGGCAAGCTCAGCGGCTACGGCGTTGATGACCTCCTGCGTGCCCTCGGCAATGGGGGCGCACATGCGATAAAAATCGTAGCCGTGTTCGCGCATATAGTTTTCCAGCCGTTCCAGCTGTTCATCCGTGGCAAGGTCGATCTTGTTTGCCGCCACGATCTGCTTGCGCGCGGCCAGCTCCGGGTTGAATTTTTCCAGCTCCGCGTTGATCTTTTCAAAATCCTCGATTGGGTCGCGCCCCTCGCTGCCGGCGGCGTCAAGAATATGCACCAGCATCCGGCAGCGCTCGACGTGGCGCAAAAACTCATGCCCCAGCCCGACGCCGTCGCTCGCGCCCTCGATCAGCCCGGGGATATCCGCAATCACGAACGAGCTGCCTTCGCCCAGGCTCACCACGCCCAAAACGGGGGTGAGGGTGGTGAAGTGATAATCGGCAATGATGGGCTTGGCCTGACTGACCACGGAAATAAAGCTCGATTTGCCCACGTTCGGAAAGCCGAGCAGCCCGACGTCGGCAATGAGCTTGAGCTCCAGCGACAATTCCCATTCTTCGCCCGGCGCGCCGCTTTTGGCAAAGCGCGGCGCCTGCCGCGTGGGCGTGGCAAAATGGGGGTTGCCCCAGCCGCCCTTGCCGCCCTTGGCGGCGATGAACGGCTTATCATCCGACAGATCGGCCAGAATTTTGCCCGTGGCAACGTCCTTCACCACCGTGCCAAGCGGCACGCGGATGACTAAATCTTCGCCCTTTTTGCCGTTCTTGCGGCCGGAAGAGCCGTTCGCGCCGGAGGGCGCGGTGTATTTGCGTTTGTAGCGGAAATCGGCGAGTGTGGACAGGTTGGTGTCCACCTGAAACACCACGTCGCCGCCTTTGCCGCCGTCGCCGCCGTCCGGCCCGCCGGAGGCGACGAATTTTTCGCGGTGGAAGGCCACGGCGCCGTCGCCGCCCTTGCCGCCT
>CADBPL010000219.1 GCA_902796535.1 Oscillospiraceae bacterium | reverse complement strand
GGCAAAGAAGGAGGCAAACGCATGAAACTCCATAAAACGATCGTTGTAAAATCAAAAACCGCTGACTTTTTGAACACGGTTTCCATGATCCCCAAACGGCTGGCCGAGGTCAATTCTTCGTCCGCCGAACCGGCCAGAGCGCCTGAAAACTATGCGGTCAACGTGGTCGCCAAAGCGCTCCACCCCCAAAAGCTCAGCCTGCGCATCCGCCGCATCGAGGAGCATTCCGCCGACGTAAAAAGCTACTACCTCACCTGGGAAAACAATGTGCCGACCCCCTATTTCCGCGCCGGTCAGTATCTGACCGTTCAGCTCAAGGTCGGCCCTTCGCTCCTCACCCGCCCCTATTCGCTGGCTTCCTCCCCGTCCTCCGCGCTCCACGGTGAATACCACATCATGGTCAAGCGCGTGCCCGACGGGTTCGCTTCCGGCTATATCCTCGACAACTGGAAGGTCGGCGAGCGCATTACCGCCTTCGCCCCCGAAGGCAACTTTGTTTACGAACCCCTGCGCGACGCAAAGACCGTGGTCGGTCTGGCGGGCGGCAGCGGCATCACGCCCTTCCTCTCCTTTGCCAGAGCCATTGCCGACGGCACGGAGGATTTTAACCTGACTCTCCTTTACGGCGCGCGCACCAAGGATGAGATCGTGTTCAAGGCCGAGCTCGATCAAATTGCCAAAACCTGCAGCAAGGTCAAGGTCGTCTACGTGCTCAGCGAAGCGAAAACCGTTGGCGCGGGCTACGAAAAAGGCTTTATCGGCGCCGATCTCATCAAAAAATACGCGCCCGAAAACGAACCGTACAGCGTGTTCGTGTGCGGCCCCGGCGCCATGTACCGCTTCCTCGGGCAGGAGCTGCCCAAGCTCGGCATCGCCGACAAATACATCCGCATGGAAATGTCCGCCGGCGCGAGAAAGCTCGCCGACGAACCCGGTTACCCGACCGACCTGCTGGGCAAGACCTTCTGCCTGACGGTGATCGACCGCGGCGAAACGACGCAGATCGAAGCCAAAGCGGAGGACAGCATCCTGTGCTCCCTCGAAAAAGCCGGCATCGCCGTGCCCGCGCGCTGCCGCAGCGGCGAATGCGGCTTCTGCCGCAGCAAGCTGGTCAGCGGCGAAATCTTTCTTCCGCAGGGTATTGACAGGCGCCGCATGGCGGATGTGGAATTCGGCTATATCCACCCCTGCTGCACCTATCCGCTCAGCGACGTCACGCTGAAAATCAACTAAAGCCACCGATATTCTCCCCCAAGACTGCGGTTTTGGGGGAATTTTTGCGAGGGAAAAAAATGTATAAAGTATCCGTACCGATCTCCACGTTTGTTTTAGCGCATTACGGCAGAGAAGCCGTGCTGGCGGAACTGAAAAAGCTGGACTGCGAGCGGCTGTTTCTCTGCCCGGATTCCGCAGGCATTTTTAATGAAAACCGCGCGAAGGAATTTGCGCTTCTGAAAGAAAACTGCGCCTGGTTTCAGGCGCAGGGCTATGAAGTCGGCATGTGGATCTGGGCGTATTATCTCAAGGGCGAATGCAGCTATATGCGCCTGACCTCGCCCTTTGGCAAAAAATCCGCCACGCAGGTCTGCGCAACAGACCTCGCATACCGCGAGGTGATCGGCAAAATTCTGCAGGACGGCGCAAAATGCGGCTTTGACCTGATCATGTTCGACGACGATTATCGCTACGGCTTTCACGACATCGGCTTTGGCTGCTGCTGCGAAAACCACCTGAAAATGATGGAGGAATCGCTCGGCGAACCGCTCGATCTGGAAACGATCCGCCCCTATCTGCTCAGCGGCGGAAAAAACAGATACCGCGACGCTTTTGTGAAAGGCAACGCGCAGGCCTACGTGGATTTTGCCGCCGCGATGCGGCGGTATGTGGATGAAGTCGACCCCGACCTGCGGCTGGGTTTTTGCGCCTGCATCACCTCGTGGGATCTGGACGGCACGACGCCGGATCAGATCGCGCAGATTCTGGCGGGCAAAAACAAGCCGTTCTACCGCCTGATCGGCGCGCCGTATTGGGGCGCGCTGCGCACGTGGGGCATCCGCCTGGCCGAAAGCATCGAAATGGAACGGCTCGAGGCTTCCCGCCGCAAAAACGCCGAAATCGAGCTGTTCTCCGAGGGCGACGTCTTCCCCCGCCCGCGGTTCCGCGTGGGCGCCGCTTACCTGGAAGGGTTCGACACCGCCCTGCGCGCCGCCGGATGCACGGACGGCATTTTGAAATACGCGCTGGATTACACCTCTCACCCCAAAACGGAACCGGGGTATCGGGCGGCGCATGAGAGGAACCGAAGCGTTTACGCGCAGATCGACCGGCTGTTCGGCGATAAAAAGCCCGTCGGCGTCCGCGTTTGGGATAAGGCGGCGAAATACGCCGACATGACCATTCCGAAAAAAATGGAAAACACCTGCAGCATTGAGGATGTCGCCTTTTCGCCCGCGATCAAAATGCTGACCTCCTGCTCCCTGCCCATCACCTACGGCGAGCCGTTTCAAGCGGGCGTCGCGTTCGGAGAGGACGTAAAGGCCGTACCGGACGAAAAGCTCGCAAGCGGGCTGATCCTTGATTTGCGCGCGTGTGAATTGCTCATGGAGCGGGGCGTGGACGTCGGGATCGTTCAAATCGGCGAGGAAAGGCAGGCGGACAGAGAACACGAGCTGCGCGAGGATAACTACATTGCGCTCGACGGCGAATCGCGCATACGCGTTGTTGAACCGAAAGAGACGGCGGTCGTCGAAACCGCGTTCGTTTGCGGAGAAAAGGAATATCCGGCGAGCTTCCGCTACACGAACGCCGCCGGACAGAAATTCTTTGTGCTGTGCTTTGACGGGTATTTCAATTCCGAGGCGCTGTTCCGCACCTATCTGCGCGCGGGACAGCTATCCGACGCCGCCGAGTGGATGAGCGGCGAAAAGCTGCCCGCCGTTTGCCCGGGCAACCCCGATCTCTATATCCAGACCGGACGGAACGGGAACCGGCTGGCGGTCGGGCTGTGGAATTTTTCCACGGATGAGATCGCCGAACCGCTCGTCGAGCTGAGCCGAAGCGGCAGGCTGTGCAACGCCGTCAACTGTTCGGCGCATATCAGCGAAACCACCGTGCGGCTTTCGCCCCTTGCGCCGTTCGCCTTTGCCGGTTTTGAAGTGGAGCAATAAACGGCTGTTTTTTGATTTGGAATTCAATTACGTTGGTGAATATCGTGAAAAAATCTTAAAGGAGGCGCGATCCGGGTGCAAGGGCGCGATGCTTTATCGTGCGATTGCGCAGACGGAAGGATCGCATGGCGATCAAGATGAAAAAACAAAGAAAGCTGTTTTGTGAGCTGGGGCCCACAGCATACAAAATCTCTGTTTTCAAGGAATGCCGGCTGAAGGACCTGGACGATCTGCTGCATCGCCGCAGATTTGCCAAAAAGCACCGGACAGAGAATCTGCCTTATATCTGGAAAGCCGACACCAAGCTGATCCTGCGTCAGCTGCACGGCGTGGATATGCGCCTGCAGCAAAACAAGGCGACCAACCTGCGCCTGGCCGCCGCCAGAATCGACGGGTTGATCCTGCAGCCGGGCGAAGAGTTTTCGTTTTGGAACACGGTCGGCAGCGCAACGGCCCAGAAAGGCTATCTGGAGGGGCTGGTGATCAGCAACAGCGAAATGAAAACCGGCGTCGGCGGCGGACTGTGCCAGATGGCGAACCTGATCCATTATCTGGTTTTGCACACGCCGCTGGAGGTAACGGAGCTTCACCACCATTCTGACGCCCTCTTCCCCGATTCCAAGCGCCGGGTGCCGTTCGGCACGGGAGCCTCCATTTTTTACAAAAAGTTCGACTACCGCTTCAAGAACACATCGCCGCGCCCCGTGCAGCTGAGGGTGTGGGTGGATGACAACAACCTGCTCAACGGTGAGCTGCGCGGCACGCAGCCGCTGAAAACCAAATACCGCCTCACGGAAGAGGACAGCTATTACAAGCAGGAGGCGGACGGCCTGTTTTACCGCAACAGCAAGGTTTACCGGCTGGTGCTTGACGAAGGCACCAGAGAAGTGCTCAAAAAGGAGCTGATCCTGGTGAATCACTCCAAGGTGATGTACGACTATGATCTGATCCCCAGAGAAGAGATACGCGAAGCATGATAGAAGAAACGATTCTGAACTGTTTGAAAACACATCAAAATGAACCGGCCTACCTGACGGGCGGCGTCAGCTTCGCCTATGGCGAATTGCAGCGCTATGTCGGCGCGATCCAGCAGGCGCTGCTGCGGGAGAGCAGCAGGGCGCCGGTGATGCTGTACGGCAGCAAGGAGATCCACATGAAGGCAGGGATCCTCGCCTGCCTTCTTTCCGGCGTTCCCTATGTGCCGGTGGACGCATCCTTTCCGTCGGGGCGCGTGAAGGAAATGATCGGCCTTGCCGCCGTGTCCATGGTCATCGGCGATTATGACGGCGGCCTCACGCCGGTGCTGACGACCCGCGAGATCGAGGAAGCCGTGCGGACAAGCGCGGCGCCTTCTCCCACGGCCATCGAAAGAAGCGCGGACGATACCGCCTATATCATTTTCACCTCCGGCAGCACAGGCACGCCCAAGGGCGTTATGGTGAGTTACCGCAGCGTGGACAGCTGCGCCCGCTGGCTCGACACGCTGGTCGGCCCCTGCCGCTGCGTGCTCAACCAGGCCAAATTTTCCTTTGATCTGTCGGTAGCGGATCTGTATCTTTCGCTGCTCCGGGGCGCGGCGCATTTTGCGCTGCGTGAGGATGAGCTGCGGGATTTCCGGCTGCTGTTCAGCCGCCTGAAGGAAAGCGGCGCGGACACGGCGGTGATGACGCCCTCCTTTGCTCAGCTTCTGCTGCTGGATCAAAGCTTTAACGCCGACCTGCTGCCGCGGCTTGCCACCATTCTCTTTTGCGGCGAAGCCCTGCAGCCGAAAACGGCAAAACGCCTGATGGAACGTTTTCCGGGCATTCGGATTCTCAACTGCTACGGCCCGAGCGAAGCGACCTTTGCCGTGACGGCAGCGGAAATCACGCAGGCGGACACCGCGCTGCCGGCGCTTCCGGTCGGCCGCGCCAAAAGCGGCGTGGAGATCGAGCTTGCCTGTGACGGCGAGGTCATCATCATCGGGGACAGTGTCGCCAAGGGGTATCTGCCGCCGTTTTCCTCCAGCGCTTTTTTCACCCTGCGGGGGCGGCCTGCCTACCGTTCGGGCGATTACGGGCACATGAAGGACGGCGTCCTCTGGCTCTCGGGCAGGCGCGACAGCCAGATCAAGCTGGCCGGTTACCGGATCGAGCTTGGCGACATTGAAAACAATCTGCTTTTGCTGGACGGCGTAGCCGCTGCCGCCGTTGTGCCAAAGCGGCAGAAGGACGGCGAGGTCGTCTCCCTGACCGCCTTTGTTGTGCCGGAAAAAGACGCGCCGATCACGCAGGAGCAAATCAAAAAAGAGCTGCAAACGCAGCTCCCCGCTTATATGATGCCGCGGCTGAAAATTGCAGACCGGCTGCCGCTGAACGCAAACGGAAAATGTGACAAAATGAAACTGGCAGGTAAAGAAATATGACTGTAACAAGAAAAGACGTGTTGGAAATGCTGGCGGAAATCTGTGAGTGCGACGAGATCCTGAGCGCTCCGGAAATGGAGCTGCTGGATTCCAATGTGCTGGATTCCCTCTCCTTCATTCTGCTGCTGAATCGGATCGACGACGAATTCGGCATTGAAATTCAGCCGACACAGGTCGATTTTGCCGTGTTCAAAACGCCGCAGTCGATCGCCGATCACCTGATAAAGCTGCTGCAGACGCAAAGCTGAAACAGCCCGGCGCGCCAAAGCGGTGTTCGCCGTAAGCTTGCCCGGAATCGGTTCGTTTTATCGTCTGAACGCCAAAACGGCACAGGGCGTCCGTTGGGATCCCTGTGCCGTCTTTTCTTTTTGTTTTGTTAACCGATCGTCGCGGTCAGCGGTTCGGACGCCATATCGTAAACATTTTCGGCAACTACACTGACCTGATAGCCCGGCTTGGCGTCGATTTCAAAATCGACCGAGTCAAGCCATTTGTCTGCGGGCAGCCAGTAATTGTTGACGATGTACTTGGTGAAAACCTCTTTGCCGTTTTCGTTCTGCACGCGGATGCGGTAAAGCTCAACGGGCTTGCCGTCGGTGCTGTCGGCCTTGGGGCAGGTAACGACGTATTTGCCATCCTTCTGCGCAACAGAGAGTCCGACGCCTGCGCTGAACTGCGGCGCGGAGGACTTATCCTTTTGATTCTCCGGCGTGTAGACGTAGGTGGAGGGATCGGCCACGTTTTCGATCAGGTATTCGCACAGGTACACGCCGTCGTTCACGTCGAAACCCCTCAGGCGGATGCGGTTGGCGGCGTCGACCTCGACCAGCCACGCCTGCGCGGATGCTTCATAGCTGCACTCGGGTTTTCCCTCATATTCCGGGTGAAGGGTGCGGTCCTTATCCACCGTCACCTCCATGTAGCTGATGGAGCCGGTGCCCACCGCGGTGAAGGCGCCCTGCCAGATCGAACGCGGGTCATTGAGCGGATAGTGGGAATGACCGGAAAAATCGACGATCTGCGGGTATTCTTTGAGAATGGCGCTGAAATGGTTGACGCCCCAGCCCTCAAATCTGGAGGAGCCGTAAACCGTGCCGCGCACGTGCTCATGGTGAATGACAAAGATCGGCTTGGTCGGATCGTCTTTGACGGCCGCATCCAGCTGCTGCTTGAGCTGGATGCGCTGCCTGAGGTCATAGCGAAGCGCTTCCAGACTGGAGGTGGAAATGCCGATAAAATGGCAGCCGCCGATGACTACGTGGTAATCGGCGTCATTGCCGGTGATCTTGCTGATCTTGCCGCGGCAGCTCTTGCCCTGATAACCGTCGTGGTTTTTGGCCACGATCGCCAGCAGGTCGGTTTCGTTGCGCAGCGATTGCTTCACCACCTCTTCAAACGAGGCGAACTGCTCGTCATACCCGTCGTTCGTCACGTCGCCGGCGACCAGCACCGCGTCAAGCGTGCTGTGATTCGCGTCTTTTTCGGCTTCGCCGTAGCAGAAATCAAGCGCTTTGGCGATGCGCTCCAGACGGAGCTTATCATCCTTGCCGTGAACGTGCGTGTCGCTGCAGACCATGAAACGCAGCACGGGTGAAAAGCTGTCGACGGTCGGCTGATCCTGAATCGGCGCATTGCCGGATAGATCGACCGGGATGCAGAACCAGGCGGTGAGGATCATAACAGCCGCTGTGAATAAAGAAATGAATGTTTTCATGATGTCACCCTTTCTGTTTGATGGTTTTATTATACTGCATAATGAATCGCTTGTAAACTGAAAAATCATAATTATTGACAACCTTTGCACACTATGCTATCTTTTATGAAAGAATACTATCACAGGAGGCTGAAAAAATGCTGAAGGTCGGTTTGATCGGCTGCGGCGGCATCAGCGGCGCGCACGTGCCCGCGTGGCAGCGCATGGACGACGCGGAGCTGATCGCCATTTGCGATATCCGCCCCGAAAAAATGGAGCGCTATCAGGTTGAGAGGAAATACACGGATTTTGACACGATGCTCGCGGAAAACGAGTTTGATATCATCGACGTTTGCCTGCCCACCTATTTGCACGCCGAATACGCGCTGCGCGCCATGAACAAAGGGATCAGCGTCGTTACCGAAAAGCCCATCGCGCTCAACGAAGCGGACGTTTACAAGCTGTATGAAACGGCGCAGCGGCAAAACGTGAAATACATGGTCGCGCAATGCCTGCGGTTCTGGGACGATTACGATCTGATCAAGCAGATTTACGACAGCGGCAAATACGGCAAGCTGCTTTCCGCCCATATGTGGCGGCTTGGCTCCTACCCCGGCGGCGGCTGGAACCAGTGGTATTACAAAAAAGAGCTCAGCGGTCTGATCCCGTTCGACCTGCATATCCACGATCTCGATTTTTTGATCTACGCCTTCGGTCAGCCGAAGAGCTACCGCTTCCGGCGGCAGGAACGGCCGGAGCAGGATTACCTGAGCGTCGATTACGATTACGGCGATTTCTTCATCACAACGGAAGCGTCGTGGTATAAAGCGCATTATCCGTTCGCCATGGGCTTCCGCTTCCAGTTTGAAGAAGCCGTTGTGGCGCTGGAAAACAAAGAGCTGACCATCTATGACTGCTTAGGCAACCGCATCAAGCCATACAGCGACGACGCAACGGAAAACCAGAGCGATTTCGACCTGCCCTCCGGCGACGCTTACTTTAACGAGCTGCGGTATTTTGCCGACTGCGTCAAATACGACCGACCCGTTGAAAAGGTCGATCAGAACAGCCTGCTGGCTGTGTTGAAGATCCTGAACGAAATGAAATGATTTGTCGGGAGGTATGACAGTGGCTGATTCGTTCCTTGTGTCCGTAACGCGCCTGTTTCTTTCGCTTTCCCTTTCGCTGACCGCCCTTTTTCTGCCGACAGGCGAGGTCAAAGCCAATCCGCTGCCGCCCAAAGCCGACGGCGCCGCTGCGCGCGCGGTGACGTTCAACCTGCGCTGCACGGGGTTGGGCAAAACCTCCATCGCCTACCGCGCGCCCCTGCTGACGGCGCAGCTGCTGGCAACCGGCGCGGATTCCATCGGCGTGCAGGAGGCCAACCTGCGGTGGATGCTGTATTTGCGGGAACACCTGAACGGGTATGAATCCGTCGGCGTTTCGCGCGGCAACGGCAAAAACCGCGGTGAATTCAGCGCGATCTTTTACCAAAAAGAAAAATATGACCTGCTGGATTCCGGCACCTTCTGGCTGTCCAAAACGCCCGACGTGCCCGGCTCCTCCGACTGGGGCTCGGCCAACATCCGCATTTGCACCTGGGCGATTCTGCAAAACAAAGAAACCAAACAGACCTACGCTCATTTCAACACCCACCTGGATCACGTCAGCGACAACGCAAGAACCAACCAGATCCAGGTTTTGCTCGAACGCATGACGCAGATCGCCGGCGAGCTGCCCGTTATTCTGACGGGCGATTTCAACGCCGAAACCGATTCCGACATGTACCGGGCCGCCGCCCGGGCGCTTCAAGACAGCCGCCTGACTGCCGCAGTGACCGACGACAAGGGCACCTTCCACAGCTACGGCGTGATCGAGCCGAAGCTGATCGACTACATTTTTGTTTCCGAAAGTGTTTCGCCGCTGGTGTATCACGTGATCGACGATAAGCTCAACGACGCCTATCTGTCCGACCACTACGGCATTTATCTTGATTTCAGTTATTAAGAGTGAGAACATGATTGAATTTACTGTTTCCATCGCGGATATCCCGATCCTGATCCGGGCCAATTATCCGCAGACAAAGGCGTTTTGCCGCAGCTATCTGAGCGAAAAAGAACCGCTGTTTGCCGTAGAGATCACCCGGGACGATCTGGCCGGAGAGCGAGCGTTCAACGCCAAAACGGCGCAGAACGAAAACCGCCCTGTCGTGGATTATCCCCTGCCCTATCTCGAAACTCTCGCGGTCAGCCGCAAAATCGCCGGCCAGACCCCGCGCTACGGCGCGGTGCTGTTCCACGGCGCCGCCATTGCGGTGGACAACGAGGTCTATCTGTTCACGGCCAAAAGCGGAACGGGAAAGACCACGCACATTCGCTACTGGATGGATCAGTTCGGCGACCGGGCGAAAATCATCAACGGCGATAAGCCCTTTTTGAAAATCACCGAAACCGGCGCGTTCGCCTGCGGCTCGCCCTGGCAGGGCAAGGAGAACTATGGCTGCAACGCCATCCTGCCGCTCAAAGCCGTTTGCCTGCTGCAGCGCGACAGCACCGACCACATTGAGCGGGTCAGCTTCGCCAAAGAGTTTGCCGCCGTGATGCGGCAAACCTACCAGCCGCCAACGGCCGACGGGTTGGAAAAAACGCTCGATCTGCTCACGGCTCTGGCTGCGCGGGTGCCGCTTTACAAATTGGGCTGCACGATGGATCCGCGCTCCGCGCTCGTTTCCTACAACGGAATGAATGAAGAATAAGCATTAACAGCAAAAAACACACCGAAAACGGTTTAAAAGCCCGATTTTCGGTGTGTTTTTTTCATTCAATTTCCGCTTGTATTTGTTTTGGTTCGGCAAAAAATAGAACCAAAAGAAAAGGAGAATGCGTTTTGAACCGAGATCAGTATCTGCGAAGCTGTATCGCCGAGCTGGCGCATACGCTCGCCTTTGATAAAAGCCTTTCTACTGCGCAGCGGCGCAATCTGGAGCGGGCGCTGCTGTTTTATATGAAGGATCTGCGCGATCAGCAATAGGTCAGCTTTCGGTTGATCTCGCGGATCATTTCTTCGTCCAGCTTCACCATCTCACGGTCGTAGGTGAGAATGCCGTTCACTTCGTTTTCCACGTCGCTGACCTGCGTGTAGACCAGCGCGCAAAGCCCTTTGCCGAGCAGGCGGTAAACCTGCTGCTCATGCAGCTTGCGGTAAGCGTCGGACAGCGTCTTTTCGTTTTTGAACATGAGGTAGCCGAAGCATTTTTTGCGGTTCCACACGTGGCCTTCGACCACCCGGCTGTAACCGCCGTATTCGCTCACGACCAGCGCGCGCTTATCGCAAACAAAGCCGCCCAGCGGAACGATATAGCGGTGAATGCTCTTGAAATCGCCCACGCCCTGATCGTGCCAGCCGCTGGCATGATCCACGTAACGGGTGGGATCGAGCTGTTTGATGTGCGCGGCGATGTTGACCGCGTCAAACTGCCCCCAGCTTTCGTTGAACGGCACCCAGCAGCAAATGGACACGGCGTTATAAAGATGGCGGAGCATCTCATCCAGTTCCGTGCGGAACAGCTCCTGCGCCGCAAGATCGGTGCGGCAAAACAGCTTTTCATGTTTATCACTGAGCGTGCGGATCAGAATATTGGGCAAAAAGCCCGCCACAAACAAATCCACGTCGCACCCGTTGGGCATATCCTGCCACACAAGCATACCCAGCCGGTCACAGTGATAATACCAGCGCAGCGGCTCGACCTTGATGTGCTTGCGCAGCATATTGAAGCCGAGATCGCGCATTTTTTGAATATCGTAGATCAGGGCTTCGTCGCTGGGCGCGGTCATGCCGCCGTCCGGCCAATAGCCCTGATCGAGCAGCCCTTTTTGGAAGTAGGGCTTGTTGTTCAGGCAAAGCCTTCTGTAACCGTTCTGATCGCGCGCCATGCTGAATTTGCGCATACCGAAATAAGAAGCGACGGTATCAACGGCTTCGTCCCCCTCCAGCAGCGAAACGGAAAGCTCGTATAAAAACGGGTCTTCCGGCGACCAGAGTCTGGCGTTCGGGATGGCAACCCAGTCGCCGCCGGCGATCGTTTCGCTCACCACGATCCCGCCGTCGGCCTTTACCTCGACCTTTAAGCGGCAATCGCCGTTTTCCGGCGCTTCCACGCGCAAAACCGAGCGGTCGATATCCGGCGTGAGCCTGAGCGAGCGGAGATACTGCTGCGGCACGACCTCCAGCCAGACGGTCTGCCAGATGCCGGACGTTGCGGTGTACCAGAACCCGACAGGCTTTTGCACCTGCTTGCCGCGGGGCTGACCGCCCTTGTCGGTCGGGTCAACAACGCGAACGGTCAGCTCGTTTTCGGGCTGAAGCACGTCGGTAATATCAAAGGTGAAGGGGCAGTAGCCGCCGGTGTGCGTGCCCACCGAAGTGCCGTTCACCCACACCTCGCACAGCCAATCCACCGCGCCGAAATGCAGCAGCACGCGCTTGCCTTCGGCCGCTTCTTCCACGGCAAAGGTGCGCCGGTACCAGAGCGCATGGTTTTCGTCGAGCGGCTGTTCCACGCCCGAAAGCTCGGTCTCCACCGCAAACGGCACAAGGATCTTGCCCTGACTCTCCCCCATGGCGGACTGCGTCAGCGGCGTGATGGCGTAATCATAGGCGCCGTTGAGGCACTGATAGCTCTCCCGCGCCATTTGCGGGCGCGGATACTCCTTGAGCGGGCAGGTCTTGTCGATCGTTTCCGACCATCTGGTTCGGATCGTACTCATCTTTTTCGCCGTGCAACCCTGAAAACGCGGGCGTTTCGCCGCGTTCGGATCGCTCCTCCTTTTTTCTTGTTTGACCCTCGGTCAGGGTCTTTGCGTGATTTCAAAGTCATGCAAAAGATATTTCTGGAACAACGTCAGATCGTCCTGCGTGATCGCGCCGTCCCGGTTCAGATCGGCGGCAAAGCGCGCGCCGGTGCCCAGATCCTCCGCCGTAATAAGACCGTTGAGGATCATATTCAGCAAAAACGCGTCCTGCTCGTCGATCTGATTGTTTAAATCGAGGTCGCCGAAAACGACCACCGTAACATAGTCTTCATAAACGCTCGGCTGCTGATAAAGCTGGATCAGCATACCGCTCACGACCGGATCGTCGGGATTCAGCACGTCGCTGCCGAATTCATCGGTGATGTCGATGTTTTCGTTCGCGATCTGGCTGCGGAGCTGACCGACCGTCATGTGCTCGTTCGGATCAATGCCGACGAGAATGCTCTCATCCCCGATCTTGATGATCGTCACCGACGCCGTCGGCACCAGATTGATGAAGGAATTCTGCTCAAAAACAGCGTGCGTCGTAATGTTTTCGGTAATGGCGTCCAGCGGAGTATCCCAGCGCAGGAACGCAAAGTTGTCGTAATGCGGCTCCTCGGGCAGGATGGCGGGCGCGCCGCCGTCCGGCGCGCCGGCAAAATAGTAGTCCGCGCCGAAGAAGAGGAAATGAACGCTGTGCCGGATCGCATCCGCGCCGTCTGCAGCGGTCACAGGGCCGAACTCGCCCTGCGCCCAGGTCGCATCCGCGCCCTCATGGTTCAGGAAAAACGCGGTGTAGCCGCTGAGGAACCAATAGGATTGCTGCGCCGTGCCGATGATCGTGCCGCCGTTCGCGGCGTTGTAATAGCAGTTATCGGTCTGCTCATAGCCCTGATCGTCGGCGATCAGCCCGCCGTAGACGCCGGTCGCCGTTACAAGACCGGCGGAGTAGGCGTTGGCGACCGAACCGTAATTGGTGCCGCACAGGCCGCCGACCATCTCTTTGCCGTCCACACGGCTCGCCGAGCCGCAGCAGTCAACAGAGCCGAAGTTGCTGCCGATCAGGCCGCCCGCTTCGCCTGCTTCGTATTCGCCGCCGTCGTCCGCCGTGACTGTGCCGTTGGTGAAGCAGCCGCTGATCACCCCGTCTTCATTCACGCCGATCAGGCCGCCGACCGAGACCGTGCCGCTGACGCCGCACACGGCGGTGCAGTCGAACACGTCGCCGATGATCTGACCGATCAGGCCGCCGACGTTCTGCGTTCCGTGAACGAAAGAGGCATCCGCCGAGCAGTTTTCAACGCCGCACAGGGAGCCGCTGCCAAGCAGCGACCCGACGGCGCTGCCGCCGCTCACACGGCTGTCGGTCAGGTGAATATTCTGGAGCGTGGCGGAATCCGCACAGCCGAACAGGCCGACGTTGTCGTCCGCCGTTTGAATGCGCAGACCGCTGATGGAATAACCGCCGCCGTCATAAAAGCCTTTAAACGGCTTTTGCTCACTGCCGATGGCGATAAAGTTGTTTGCGATATCCGCGTTGTGGAAGGCGATATCGGCCGCCTGGCGGTAGCAGAGCTGATCGTAGCCGCTCTCCAGATTCACCAGATCGGAAAGCAGTCTGAGATCCTGCTCGTTCCGGATCAGGTAAGGCGTGTCATAATCGCCCGTGCCGCTGAACTGCGGC
This sequence comes from Oscillospiraceae bacterium, assembly GCA_902796535.1. Classification (GTDB taxonomy): domain Bacteria; phylum Bacillota; class Clostridia; order Oscillospirales; family Acutalibacteraceae; genus UBA8612. The sequence goes on along the minus strand of CADBPL010000219.1, from coordinate 12,183 downwards.
TGGAACGCCGGGTGCGCCGCATCGGCCAGAACGGGATAACCGTCGCCCTGCGCCCAGGCGGACTGCTGGCCGGAACGGTTCATATCGTAAGCCAGCCAGCCGCTGTAAAAGCGGGAATCCGGAACAGGAGCGCCGCAGGAAACATAAGTGAATTTTTCTTTGACATAATAGGTCTGCGCAGCCGAAATGCTGAGGGCCTGCGCAATAATGGCGTCGGCCGTTCGCGCCGAAACCGCGCCGTAGGAATGGCATTGATAAAAAACAGTGTCATGCAGTTCCGCAGCCAGACCGCCCGCCAGCAAGTACGCCGTAACGGTTCCGGCATTGTAGCAGTAATGGAATGAGACCTCGCCGGAATCCGCCAGCGTGCCGATCAGGCCGGCCGCAGCGCCGGAACGGGAGGACACCGCGCCCTCATTGCCGCAGCGCAGCACCTGACCCGGCCAGCAAACCGCCGTCAGGCCGCCGGCGCCGAGCTTGCCCTCGATTGTGCCCGTGTTGCGGCAATCGGTCATCTGCGCGTAAAGCTGCGCCCCGAGCCCGCCGGCCTGCGTATCGGAGCTGATGTGGCCGCTGTTGACGCAGTCGGTCACCGCGCAGCCGGTCTGGCGGCAAAGACCCACAATGCCGCCCGCGCAGTCATACGCCCAAACCTCGCCGCTGTTTTGACAACCGGAAACGGTAACGCCCGGCTCTTCGATGCGGCCGATCACGCCGCCGCCGTTGCTGCCGCCCAACGGCGCGGAGGAACCGTCGCCGAGATAGCGATCCACACGCACCGAGCCGCTGTTCACGCAGCCGGTCACGCTGCCGGTGGTCGCGCCGACAAGGCCGCCGACGTCGAGCACGCCGCAGCAGCTTGCCGCACCGGTGCAGTTAACGACGGTGCCGGCGTTTTTGCCCACGACGCCGCCGATATAGCTGTAACCGTCAAAATAGGAGGAAGCGACCGTCAGGTTTTTGATTTGGGCGGTATCGCTCGTGATGCCGAAAATGCCAAGATAAGACGCGTTGGCGTCCATGGCGTCATATTGAATGTAGAAGCCGCTGAGCGTGTGGCCGTTGCCGTCGAAGGTGCCGCCGTAGAAGCGAACGTAATCGTCGCCTTCCGCCAGATAATCATAGCCGCCGATCGGAACCCACAGCGCGGCGTCGCCGGTAAAGATCGTGTCGTTGCCCACCCGGGTGTATTTGCCGCTGTTCATGGCAATATCCGCCGTTAATCTGCCGTTGATCGTGCTGTTGCCGAACTTGACTTCCTCGCGGAACCATTCCAGCTGGGAAAGCGTTGAAATCAGGTAGACGCCGTTGGCGTCCTTAGGCGCCTCATACCGCGCATAGATGGAGATATGGGCGGTGACGGGCGCGTTAAAATCGTAGGGCGTGCCGTCATGGTTGAACCAGCCGCGGAAGGTCGTTCCCTCCTGCCCGACCGGATCCGCCGGGCGGGAGACCGGGTAACCGTGGTCGACGTTTTCCGTTGAGATCAGGGTGCCGTCCGTCTGGCAGAAGGAAACGTCATAATTATCGCGGATCATGCCGCTCACGGTGATGGCCTGATCTTCGGTGATATTGTCGATGGTGTAAATGATGCCGTAAAGCGGTTCGTCGAGTTCAACGCCGTTCGCGTAGACCACCGGCGAAGAGAAGGTGCGGTAGTGTTCGTCGATATCAAAGGAAAAAACGAATTTGCCGCCGTGCTCCACGGTGTCGGAATAACCCTTGAGCGGACGGATCACATAGGCTTCACTGGTGGGGATATCGATGTGGTACTGGTTGAGCGAGGGGTCGTCAACGGTAATGACCAGATTGCTCTTCACGTTTTCGACTACGTAGGAATTCTGTATGAACAAAACACGCGCGCCGTTGCAGCGAACGATGGGCCTTGTCTGCGAATAGGCGGGATCCATTTCGATGGTGAAATAATAATTGTCGCCGTAATAAACCACGTTGCTCTCGTCCCGCGGATGAATGGTATAATAGGGCGACGTGGGCAAAGACACATAGAAACGGCTCGCGGCCGCGCCGGTGTAGCGGTAACCCGTTTCGCTCTTGGGCGATTCGTTGCTCGACAAAACGTTGACGCCGTCGCCCAGCGCGCACACGGTAAAATAGTAGGAGCCGTAATCGGTGAACATCGATTCAAAGTTGCAGCTCAGCCCGTCCTCCACCACGGTCGAGTCTTTGAGGTAATATACGCCGTTGTTCTGATTGAGATAATAAAGCTTGATCTCATAGCCGATCGCCTGATCGACCGCCGTCCAGCGGCCGACGGGGTTGCTCGCGCCGTCGGTAAAAACCGTTTCATCCCAATAAATGCGCCGGGGCACGTTCAGCTTGGGCAGGCCGGAAAAAGAAGCGTGGAAGTATTTTTCGTTGTGATAAGCGTTCACCGCGGAACCCGGCGACGCATCGCCGGCACGAACCACACCGTTCGCGCTCCATTCCACGTAATTGTCTTCATTCGCCACATAGATCGCGCTGCTGCTCGCGGTGATCTCCACATCGGTGTTGCCGCCGCTCAGGATCACGTTGCCTTTGGAGGCATACAAGCCGTTCGTGCCGCGCAGCTTCACCGTGCCGCCGTCGATGCGCACACCGCCCTGCGCCATGACCGCCTTGCGGGTCGAATTGATGATCACGGAGCCGGTCGTGTTGACCGAAAAGCCCTGCAGCGCCATGATGCCCGCCATGCACTCCAGATGAAGGGAGGCGGACTCGGTGACCGAAACGCTGTAATCGGTCGAGATGCCGTACATAGAGTTGCAGTAGACCGTCAGCCTGCCCGTGCCGGTGAAGGTGATATCGCCGACGACAAGCAGCGGCGACTCATCATCCACGCGAATGTAGTTATCGCCGATGAGGTTGATGGTCAGCGCGCCGCCGTAGGGGAACGCAAAGATCTTGCCCTTCGGGTTGGATGACGTGCCGAAGTTTTCGAGCGTGAGGGTATCCTCGCTCGCGTCAAACTTCCAGTGGGACAGCGCCAGTGAACCGGCGTCAAGGATCACTTTGTTATAGACGTTATTATCAATGATAAGCTGAAGCAGGCCCTCGGCGTTTGAGATGGGGGCGGAAGCGAAAACAAAACAAACGCTGAGCAGCAGGCAGAACAGCCGGATGAAACCTTTATATTTTTTCTTCATGTCGATCGTTACACGATCCGTCATTGAACCAAACGGCAGCAGCCTCGTTGGACGGATCGCTCCTCCTTTCCGGATGATCAGGCTGAATGGTTGATATATTAACACACCGTAATTATACCTTATTTTTGCCGGTTTGTCACGCCGGTTCCCTTTTGTTTTTGTAGAAAAAACACCCGCGCTCTTGTATAGAATAAACAAATATGCTTTAATAGTAGCAGCCGCGGCGTCCGGCGGCGCGATAAGCCCGCCGTCCGCCCCGGCAAATTCAGGAAAAGGAGAACATAAGCATGGTAACGCATATCGTTTTTTGGAAGGTTCGTGAGGACGCAGACAAGCAGGCCAACATGGAACACATGAGAAAGCTGCTGACGGGACTGGTCGGCGTGGTGCCCGGCCTGCTCAGCGCGCACGTCGGGTTCAATTTTAACCCGAAGGGCTACGATCTGGCCCTGCTCAGCACATTTGAAAGCCGCGAGGCGCTGGACGGGTATCAGACGCATCCGGCGCACCTTGAGGTCAAAAAATTCGTTCATTCGGTCATTACCGACCGCTGCGTGGTGGATTACGACTGAAAATTGACAAAATAAAATAACAGCATATCTTGTGTGCAAAATTTGTGTCACATCGAAATATGGGATTTTAACCAAAAAGCCGGTCGAAAAAAAGCGAAAATTGTTCGATAATTTTCATTTTTTTCAATTTTTTCTTGCATTTTCGCAATAAACCTGTTAACATTAGGAATACTTCAGCCTATACGGAGGTGTTCCATGAACGAGTATTTGAAAAAACGTTTCTCCAAAGCGCTCATTTGTCTGATCGTTGTCAGTATAGTTCTCGGTGCAAATCTTACGCCAGGAATCGACGCCGCACGGGCCATCAATTTGTCAATTTCGCGAAAAGATAATGCAGAGGAACAGAACAGAATCAGTACTGATCTTCCGGATCAAGAGGCCGAACCGCAGACAAAACGGCGTTTGTTCAAAACGGCCAAAGAAGAAAAGGATCCGGCGCAGGAAAACAGCATTCTCTCAAAGGCCAAAGAAGTGAAGCCGAACGAAGAAAAGTATCAGCCGCATCAGGAAGAAGAGGCCCTGAGCGACGGGCGTGACGTTATCATTCCGCTGCTGCGCGTCAACTACAACGTCACCCAAAACGACATCACCGGCCCGTTCGACATCGGTGCGATCGCCGGCTTCAACAAAGATCTGGATCAGAACATCTACTATTCCGCGCAAAACAGCTGGCAGCGGATGTTCGGCTACGGCGAGTTTTACGACAAAGCCGCCCCCTATGTCAACATGCACTTTGACAGCCTTCGCTTCTATTTCAACTATGGCGGCAAGGATTGGCTGATCGAAGCATGGAAGGGTCAGTACGGCATTACAACCGGCGGTGAAGTCGGCGTATACTACAAGAACGAAAACAGCAACCGCAAGAATTTCAGAGCGGTTTCCAATGCCGACAAGCTGCCCATCTCCATCACACTTTACCACAACGGCCAGAAGATGTTCCACCGCCCGATGGAAACGACCTGGTGGCAGACCGGGTTCCGGCTGTTCAAAACCTACCGTTCCAACGTGCTCGGCATGGAGTTTTCGATCAAGTTCAAGGATAAGGCCATGCTCAACGCCTTCAGAGGCTCCATCACCAAGGATATGAATATCTCCTATTCCACCAAAGGAACCACGATCAACGTGGCATGGGATATGAAATAAGGCGCCGCCGCACACCTCAATTGCGCAGCGCCGCCTTAACGCAAAAAAGCAGCCGCTCGGCTGCTTTTTTTGCGTTACAGCAACGTTTGCCCGTATACCTCGCTCACCGTCTGCAAAAAGCGGTACATCGGCTTCAATTGCTGATAAATGCCGCGGATATCCTCGATAAAATCGGGCTTGGCGAGCTGGCGGACGTCGGGGAACGAATAGATAAAATAAAAGCTCTTCGCGTTATAGAAACGGGCAAGCCGTTCGTTCGGGCAGCCCGTTTTTTCTTTTTTGTAGCTCTGGCAGTGATAGACCGCACCGGCTGCTTCCGCCGCGGCGGCCGCTTTTTCAAACTCCTTCGGTTCTTCCGTCAGGCTGCGGCGGAAAATTTCCATGAGCGCAGGCGGCGCGTCATAAACGCCGACCCCGCCGGAATAGCTTTCCGGTGAAACCTCGAACCACATACAGGGGTAATACGGCAGCGCGTGCTTGTCGCGCATGAACATCGCCCACAGGTTTTCGCGGTAGAGGTGCTTGTTTTTGGAAAACCGCGTGTCGCGGCGAATGCGCGAAACCATGCGCGGCGGATTGATCGGAATCTCCGGATCGATATCCGTGATGGTATCGGCCAGCGCCTCGATCACCTGCCGGATGGGAACGGTCATACCCTGCTTGAGCTTTTCCTTGTTCTGCTCATAAAACTCCTTGCTGTCGCGGAAGGCGTTTTCGCTCATGAGCATGAGCGTTTCCACGGTGATGCCGTCATAGCGGTAATTCATGAGATCAGCCCCCTTTTGATCATTTCCTGTGCGGCGAGCAGCACGCCGATCTTGCCGCTGTCAAAATTCATCGATCCCTGCATCCACACCGCGAACGGCTCGCGCAGCGGCGCGTCGGAGGACAGTTCAATGGAGGACCCACCCGTGAACGCGCCCGCAGACATGATGACCTGACTGTCGTAGCCTGGCATATCCCACGGCTCGGGCACCACGGTGGAATCGATCGGCGCGCCCTTTTGCATCCCCTGACAAAAGGCGATGAGGTTTTCACTCGTGCGCAGCTTGAGCGCCTGAATGATGTCACAGCGCTTTTCATCAAAAGCAGGCGTCGCCTCAAAGCCGAACTCACGGAACAGCGCAGCGGCAAACACGGCGGTTTTCAGCGCCTCACCCACAATGTGCGGCGCATTGAACAGCCCCATGAACAGCCCCCGGTTCTGCCCGAGCGAGGGGCCGACCTCACGCCCCAGGCCCGGCGTTGTCATGCGGTAGGCACATTTTTCGATCAGATCACTGCGGCCTGCCAGGTAGCCGCCGCATTTGGCAATGGCGCCGCCGGGGTTTTTGATGAGCGAACCGGCAATCAGATCGGCGCCGTGAGAGACCGGCTCGGTTTCCTGCACAAATTCGCCGTAACAGTTATCCACCATCAGCACGGCGTCGCTCTTTTCATGCACCAGCCGGGCGATTTGTTCAATTTTCTCCACGCCCAGACTCGGGCGCAGCGAGTAACCCCGGGAGCGTTGGATATAAACCATGGCGAGCTTGCGTTCGGTCAGCTCCTTTTCAATCGCGTCCAGATCGGGTCTGCCGTCCGCACCGAGCGCAGTCTGGCGGTAATTCACGCCGAAATCCTTCAGGGACCCCATACCGCTGCCGCGCAGGCCGATGACGCTGTGGATGGTGTCGTAAGGCGTTCCGGTGACGCAGAGCATGGTGTCACCCGGGCGCAACACGCCGAACAGCGCCACGCACAGCGTATGCGTGCCGCAGGTGAGGCTGTGGCGAATGAGCGCGTCCGGCGCATCAACGGCGTCTGCCAGCACGCGGTCGAGCACTTCCCGCCCGCGGTCACCGTAGCCGTAGCCGGTGGACTCGGCAAAATGGCTCTCTGTCACGCCGTTTTTGATGAAAGCGGCCAGCACCTTTTCCTGATTGTGCGTGCGAATCGCGTCGATACGGTCAAATTGCTTTTGCGCGGCGGCCAGCGCGTTCTGCGCCGCCTGCTCCACCCGTTCATCGACAGGAAAAAATTGACTCATCATATCGTTACTGTTCCTTTGTTATTTCATATTCAAACCAGCGGCCGCAGTCGCTGAACCCGAGACGCCGGTAAAAGCCTTCCATTTCCCGCAGACACAGCACATAGGTGGTCTGCGCGCCAAGCTGCCGCACAAGCGCCGAGGCCAATCCCCTGCCCCGCTGTTCTTTTTGTGTGGCGACCGCACCGATCACACGGCTGGTTGGCGTTCGATGCAGCACGCTCGCCGTGGCGGCGATCGCGCCGTTTATTTTTGCAACCGCAAGCTCCGCCGTTCCCCGGCGAATGCGCAGATTCACATCGGCAAACCACGCGTCAAACGCGACGTTCTTCAGTTCAAGCAGCTCGTAAACCGCACGGTATTCCGCCGTGGTCAGGGGCGTTTGGATCGTCACGTCCATCGGTTCAAACAAGCCGCGCATCATCAGGCCGCTGCGGGTCAGCGCCGTGTTTTGATCCGCCAGAGCGGCGTTTTCACACAGAAGCGTGCGGCAGCCCAAAAAGGCGGCAAGCTGTTTGATTTCGTCATAATCCGCGTTTTGGTTCGCGCAAGCGACCAGCGCCGAGCCGTTTTGCAGCAGAACAGCGGCGTCCTCCTGCTCATAAAACCGGCAATAGCCCTCGTCCGCGCGGCACAGCGCCGCATAAGACAAGGTCATCACGCCCAGCGGATCGTTTCGGCACAGCGCCGGTTCACCGGTCAGATGCGTGAGCTTAAGCATTCGCCAGCTCCCCGGCGATGGCTTCCACCGCTTTTCGCATTTGTTCAATATCGTCCTGATGGATCACGCAGCAGGGCGAATGCAGGTAACGGCAGGCGAACGAAACGGTCACCGTCGGCACGCCGCCCGCGGTTTTGTGAATGATTCCCGCGTCGTTGCCGCCCGCGACCATGGTCTTGGTCTGCATCAGGAATCCCTTTTCCCCGGCCAGCTCCTGCACGCGGTGAAAAAGCTTCGGGCTGTAAACGGTTGCGCGGTCCATGAACGGAACCACCGCGCCCCTGCCGAGCTGACACACCTTTTTTTCACCCTCGGCGCCGGCAATATCAGCCGCCGTGGTGGTTTCGACCACGATGGCATAATCCGGGTCGAGCGTGAACGCCGCACAGCCCGCGCCGCGCAGCCCGACCTCCTCCTGCACGGTGAAGGCAAGCGTCAGATCGTAAGCAGGCTGTTCCCGGATCAGTTCCAGCAAAATGGCGCAGCCCGCGCGGTCGTCGAGCGCCTTGCCCTTATAGCAATGGCCGAACGCATACGGCTCGCTGTCAAAAACGACCGCGTCGCCGGGCGCCACAAGGCCGTTTAATTCTTCGGCGGAATCCGCGCCGACGTCGATATAAAGCGAATCCTTTTCGGGAAATTTGAGTTCATCTTCATCACGACGCAGATGGATGGGCACCACACCGATCACGCCGATCAGCCCCTGTTCGCCGACTCTGACGCGGCGGCCGAGCAGAACGGCCGTTTCCACGCCGCCGACGTTGGTGAATCGGATCAGCCCGTCGTCAGTGATATAGGTCACGATCAGGCCGACCTCATCCATGTGAGCGGCAAGCATGACGCGGTTTTTTGCTTTTGTTTGCCCCTTGACCTGCACGAGCAGGTTGCCCAGCGCATCAACGGAATAAGTGCAAAAATCGGGCAGGCTGGAAATGAGATAGCTGCGCACCGCGTCCTCCCGGCCGGAAATGCCGTCGAGCGCGCTCAAATCTTTTATGCGATCAAGCATGGTGTTTCACCGCCTTGTTTTTCAGATAAGCCGCCATGAGCGCGGCGGTCGCCTCCACGTCGCCAAGGTCGATCACCTCGCCCGCCGTGTGCATATTGCGCAGCGGAATGGACAACAGCGCCATTTTTGCGCCGTGACCGGCCGTGGCAATATCGTCCGCATTCGTGCCGGTGCGGCCAGACATCACTTCAAACTGGAACGGAATGTGTTCCGCTTCGGCGATTTGCTGCAATTCCTTCGACATGGCGTGATCCAGCGTCGGCGCAAAGCCGATCATGGTGCCCTTGCCGAGTTTGGCGCGCACGCTCTCTTTCACGCCGGGCGCCCTGGCGAAGCTGACGTCAACGGCGATGGCTTCGCGCGCGCCGGCGGTGTAGGCCGCCACCCGTGCGCCGCTGCCGCCGGTTTCCTCATTGGCGGAAAACACGACCTTGAGCGGCAGTTCTTTGACCAGATCGCCCAGCTTTTCGAGGCACAGCAAAATGGACAGCACGCCGCAGCGGTCATCTAAGGAAGCGCCGCAGACACGGTTCTTCAGCATTTTTTTCAGCGGCGCGCGCAGCGTGATGCGGTCGCCCGCCGAAGCCTTCGCTTCGGCCTCTTCCTTCGTCATGCCGATATCGACGGACAGCTCCGTGATCTTGCGGGCGTTTTTCTTGTCATCCTTGCCGATCAGATGCGGCGGGGTGGAAACGATAACGCCGGGCAGGTTCTCTTTGCCGTGCACCGTCACCTCGGCTGCCGCAAGCACCAGCGCGTCCGCGCCGCCGCAGGCAGCGATTTTCAAAAAGCCGGTTTGGTCAACGGCCGTCACAATCAGCCCGATCTGATCCAGATGCGCGTCGAGCAAAATCGGCTGACCGGCAACGCCCGTGGAACCGACAACATTGCCCATGCGGTCGATCCCGCAGGGCATAAACCGTTTAAGCTCCGCTTCGGCAACGGCGGCGGCGTTGGTCTCGTCGCCCGACGTGCCGTCACAGTCGGTGAGCTTTTTAAGCCATTCAAAAGAATTCACAAATCATTCACCTCAAAGAAACGGGCGGCCCGGGAAGCCGCCCGCTGTATTTTTTCATCAGATCACGCAGGTTCCGCCGACCGGGCGAATGGAAAGAACGTAGCATCTGCCCTTGCCGAACACAAGCTCCATGCGGGATTTGTATTCCGCAAGCATTTCGTTGGGCACAAACGCCTGAATGGTGCCGGCGAAGCCGCCGCCGTGCACGCGCCACGCGCCCTTGCCCTCAAGCAGCACTTCGCTCAGGCACAGGCCGAGCGAAACCGGCTGCGAACGCGAATCCTTGCTGCTGAACACGTTCTGGTTGTACATATAAGAGGAACGGCCGCTGCTGATGACCAGCTTTTTGAATTCGCCGAATTTTTGGCGGCGCAGCGCTTCGACCTGCGCGTCAACGCGGCGGTTTTCGCTGAAGAAATGCTGCGCGCGCAAAATCGCGCGGTCTCCGACGACCTTGCGGATGAGGTCGATGGAGTTGAAGAACTGCGCTTCGTCCGCGTCCCGCAGCACGTCGTGCCCAAGGCTTTTGGCAACGGCGACCATTTCTTCCCGCACGGCGGCGTATTCGTTCGTCAGCCCGGAATGGCTGCCGCCCGTGTCCACAATGCACAGCGCGTGGCCGCAGGCCTCAAACGCAAAGTCGATGGGCTTGATCGCGGGGTTGACGGGATCGTTGAAATCGATATACACAAAGCCGCCGACCGAGCAGGTCGTCTGATCGAGCAGACCGCAGGGCTTGCCGAAAAACTTGTTTTCCGCCTCCTGCGCGATCTGGGCGATCTCGACCGGGGTCACCTTGCCGTCGTTGAACAGATAGTTGATGATCGTGCCGACCAGCACCTCAAACGCCGCGGAGGACGAAAGGCCGGAGCCGGAAAGCACGTCGTTGGCGGTTGCCGCGTCAAAGCCGCCGATCTTGTAGCCGCGCTTGACAAAGCCCGCGCAGACGCCGCGGATGAGCCCCTTGCTCTTGGAAAACTCCGCCACCTTCGGCTCAAGGTCGTTGATATCGACCAGATCCATATCGTAGCCTTCGGATTTCAGGCGGATCACTTCTTTGTTGTTTTCGGCAACGGCAGCGATAGCGTCGAGGTTGATGGCCGCCGCCAGCACCTTGCCGTGGTTGTGGTCGGTGTGGTTGCCGCAGATCTCGCTGCGCCCGGGCGCGGAAAAGAAGCCGATCTCCACGTCGGTGCCGTACAGCGTGCCGAACGTATCGAGAACGCGGAGATAGCGCTCCTTCTGCTTGGCAAAGCCGGCGCCGTAGATAAAGTTGAGCGCGGAATCAAACGAAACATCCTGTAGCCCTTTTTTAATTTCCTGAAAACTATACATATCTTGCACCCTCTTTAAAAGAATTATGCCTTATCAAAATAGTTCATTAACGCGTTCAGTCCAAGGACCGAGCCGCCGGAAATGGTGAGAAGAATGATGATCGGCAGGAAGAACTGCCATGACAGGGGGTTAAACATATTGTGGCCGATAAACGTATAGGATATGATCTTCGGCGCTAAACCGAGGTAGGAGATCCACGCAAATTTTTTGAAATCAAAATACATGGAGCCGTACATCTGACTGACCGGATTGATCGGGAACGCGGGGATCAGCCGAAAAAGGAACAGCAGCCAGGGGTTGCCGTCGCCATCTAATTCGATCAGGAATTTCGACGTTTCGTTTTTGCTCAGCAGCTTGCGGGCGTTGCCGCCGCCGGAGCTTCTGCCCACGCGGTACTTCACCGTCAGCATGATAAAAATGCCGGTCACGTTCACCAAAAGCGCGTTAAAGGTGGGGAACACCATACCGGAAAGCACGCAGAGCGCCGGAATGCTGATGATCGGAACGTAAGATTTGATCCAGTACAGCAGAAAAATAACGAACAATGCAGCCCACCGGTATTGAAGAGCAGCCACCGAGTTTTCAAAATGGGTCAGCGCCTCTTCATAACGGGCGTACCACATTTGGATATTGGGGCTGGTGGTAATGATGAGAACGGCGATGAGCACCGCGGCGAGGATGAGAAGCAATACGCCGGTAAACTTCATGGCGGAATCTCGCCGAACGGTTTTCTGCAAGGAAAAACTCACCTCTCATCGCTGTTGCATTTTTGAGCGCAATACGATATAATTATATAAAAAAATTGGCGCAAGGTCAACTGATATGGAGTGATTTTTTAATGAAAGCGGTTATTCTTGACGGATTTACCACCAATCCGGGCGATCTGAGCTGGGATTGGCTGGCGGAAAGATGCGATTTGCAGGTTTTTGACCGCACGCCCCCCGAAAAAATCGTGGAACGCTGCAGCGGCTGCGAGATCATCATCACCAACAAAACGCCGCTCCGGCGCGAAACGCTCGAGCAGCTGCCCGCCTGCCGGTTCATCGCGCTGCTGAGCACGGGCTACAACGTGGTGGACTGCGACTATGCCGCCTCGCGCGGCATCCCCGTGTCGAACATCCCGACTTACAGCACCAACGCCGTGGCGCAGCTCACCTTTGCCATGCTGCTGGAATTCTGCAACAAGCCCGCGCTGCACAATCAGGCCGTG